>NZ_JACJDS010000024.1:0-77142 GCF_014163635.1 Pseudoalteromonas sp. SR44-8 | reverse complement strand
TGATAGCTGATAGCTGATAGCTGATAGCTGATAGCTGATAGCCAAAGTATGTTTTATTGCAATAGGTATACAAGGACTTTATAAACTTATTATTGAGGAAATAACAAGTGGCGGAGTGGACGGGACTCGAACCCGCGACCCCCGGCGTGACAGGCCGGTATTCTAACCAACTGAACTACCACTCCGCAGTGGTATGTGCATGGGGTAATGCACTTACTAATTTTATTACTGATATCAAGTGGCGGAGTGGACGGGACTCGAACCCGCGACCCCCGGCGTGACAGGCCGGTATTCTAACCAACTGAACTACCACTCCGCAGAGATATCATTATACTTGTTATTACTTAATTTGTTGGCGGAGTGGACGGGACTCGAACCCGCGACCCCCGGCGTGACAGGCCGGTATTCTAACCAACTGAACTACCACTCCAGCATACAAATTTTGTAATATAACATTGTTTAAATAGTTGGCGGAGTGGACGGGACTCGAACCCGCGACCCCCGGCGTGACAGGCCGGTATTCTAACCAACTGAACTACCACTCCAGCGCATATTTAAACTGTTATTTTTTCTTATTGGCGGAGTGGACGGGACTCGAACCCGCGACCCCCGGCGTGACAGGCCGGTATTCTAACCAACTGAACTACCACTCCATAATAAGAATATGTTTTACAACCATATGTTGTGTAAGTGTTGGCGGAGTGGACGGGACTCGAACCCGCGACCCCCGGCGTGACAGGCCGGTATTCTAACCAACTGAACTACCACTCCAGCGTCTACTTACAAATTGTCGAAAATTGGCGGAGTGGACGGGACTCGAACCCGCGACCCCCGGCGTGACAGGCCGGTATTCTAACCAACTGAACTACCACTCCACATTTTCGTTGCTGTCTGAGTCTCCCCTGACAGCGGCGTGAATAATACGAACCAACCCCTACTTCGTCAAGGGCTTTTTTGTTTTTTTACAGGTTTTTTAGTCATCTGACATCGAAAGGTTTAAAATTTCACCGGATCTATCACTTTTTGAACCATTTTTGTCGAGTTCTTTTTTTTCATTACTTTGCGGCTCATTTTCAACTGCTGTTTTTTTCTTCAAAAATGGTAAGTTGATTTTCGGCATGATTGATTTTTTCTGCACAAATACACGAATTGCTAACCAACCCAACAGCAAAACCAGTAAATTCCCGCCAACAATTAAACTAATAAATGTAATTGTTGCCATTGATTCGGCTTCCTTAGCAACTCTTTCTATTTCTTGTTGCTGTGCTGGGGTAATAATTGGTTCTGGTAATTCAGGCACCACTTCTATTGGTCGTTCTATTTCAAATTTATAGGTCGGTAAAGTCGCCATAAATTCGCGCCCATTAACATTAGTACCAAAAACAGACAGTTCAATACTGTATCGCCCCCAATCATAATTTTTAATCGTCAGCTGACGGGTCAAACTGTTTTTAGCATCAAGCGTAAACATTTGCTCTTCATTATTGGGGTAATAAATTTTACCTTGGATCAATACCGTATCTGGTTGCACTATTTGGTTATCGAGGGTAATGGTTAATTGATGTTCTTGCAGGTCATCTTCGGCTAAGGCGATTTCATAACTAAAGGGGGGTTCTTTAACTTCGATAAGATCTTGCACGACGGTGCGCTTTAATAATGGGGTTTCAATATATAGCTCTGGTCGCCATTGTCCGGCTGGGAAAACTAATTTAAATTCACCGGTAAAAATACCATCTTTAGGGCGCTCATCGAAACCACGGCCATCGTCTTTAAATTCAGCAACATTCTGAGTGCCAGCGCCAAAGTTTGCAAAGTCACTGTTATTGGTGCTAATAAAGTCAACATTTAAACTGACCACATCCCGAAACAAGCCCACTTGAATCGGCTCACCATCATTTAGTATTTGCCCTGTAATTTTAACTGTTTCGCCACGAAACAGTAATGGGGGTAATGGTTCGGCTTGTAATTCTACTTCTCCTAACACCACAATCCGGCTTTTCGGCAAAATACTACCAACGACCTGCCAAGGCCCAGGCATTGGCTGCTTAATAGTAATCAGATCATAACTTAGCTCATCAAACCATTGTAGGTTGTCATCTTTTCTCGCCGAGGTTGCATAATATTTACTGCCATCGGGTTTTACCAATACCACTGCTGGTGCACCGGGCTTGCGAAAAAATAATAAGGTGATTTCGTCAACTTTATAATCAATACGAAAACGATTTTCCAGTAAAGGAATTTCATTTTGCCGCCCATCGCGCTGCAGTAAGGTTATTTTATCTTCATTTGTTGCACTGCTGGTGTTTGGTAACATCATAACCAAACACACAACTAACATTATGCTTCTCATGTTTTGCCTTATTCGGCGCGCCATATACATTGACCACCGGCTTCGTTGACTATATTTAATCGCTCTTCGTGAGCGAGTTGCTCATCATTATTGGCTTGTAAGACCACCAGCGGTGGACGGTTTGAATCTAAACGACGCAGTTCTTTTTGTTGTTGCTCACTGCCTTGATTTTTATTTTGATTAAGATTGAGCTTTACCTGCCCCCCCGTCATCGCTAAATAAACGTCAGCTAAGATCTCAGAATCCAGTAGTGCGCCGTGTAAGGTACGCTTAGCGTTATCTACATCATAACGCCGGCATAACGCATCTAAGTTATTCTTCTGTCCTGGATGCAAGTCACGCGCCATTTTGAGGGTGTCGAGAACTTGGCAGTAATCATGGGTTTTTTGATAACCTTGATTGAGCAACGCAAATTCATTATCCATATGACCGACATCGAACGGCGCATTATGAATTACCAGCTCCGCCCCTCTAATATAGTCGAGAAACTCTTGAGCTATTTGATGGAATAACGGTTTATCACGTAAAAACTCATTAGTGATACCATGAACATCAATGGCTTCTTCGTCACTTTTGCGCTGTGGGTTGATATAAACGTGAAAGTTATTGCCGGTTAAACGACGATTCACTAATTCCACACAGCCAATTTCAATAATACGATGCCCTTGTTTAGGGTCGATGCCGGTGGTTTCTGTATCTAAAACTATTTGTCTACGTGCCATATCGAATTTAGCCTGACTCTGGTATCTTTCTATAATCACTTTATTGTACATAAGATCAAGGGAAAACAGTGCAAAAAACCGTAGAGATTTACACCGATGGCTCATGTTTAGGTAATCCGGGCCCCGGCGGTTATGGTATTTTTATGTTTTATAATGACCACGAAAAAAAATTAAGCCAAGGCTATACCCTCACCACCAATAATCGAATGGAAATGCTCGCAGCAATTGTTGCTCTTGAGAGTTTAAACCGCCCGTGTGAGATAAATCTCACCACCGACAGCCAATACGTGAAACAAGGTATTGAATCATGGCTTGCTAACTGGAAGAAGCGAGGCTGGAAAACAGCTGCTAAAAAACCAGTTAAAAATGTCGATTTATGGCAGCGTCTTGATGCAGCCTGCGCCCGTCATAATGTGACTTGGAAGTGGGTAAAAGGTCATAGCGGCAATAAATACAATGAAATTGTTGATGATTTGGCGCGAGATGCCGCTGGCAGTAAAGATTTATTAGTCGATGAAGGTTACAACCCTGAATAATATTAGTAGGTAATTCATCATAAACCATTTAACAACTTAGTTATATGATATAAGATTTGGATATATTAAATAATGGAGTTGTTAAATGGCTATCTCGATCGAGTCTTTTTTTCATCAGCAAAGTGCTACCTTTACTTATTTAGTGTCTTGCCAAACCACTAAATCTGCCATGTTGATCGATGCCCCTGCTGACTTTGATGCTGCTAGCTGTACGTTAAGTTTTCAAACCGCCGACGAGATCATTGCCCATATAAACGATAACCAACTTATTCTTGAGTGGGTTTTAGAAAGCCACGCCCATGCAGATCACATTACTGCCGCCAGTTATATAAAGCAGCAACTTGCGACATATCATCCTTGCAAGTTAGCAACGGGTAAAAAAATAATACAAGTGCAAGAACATTTTAGCCGCCTGTATAATATTAATATGCCATGTGATGGCAGCCCATTTGAACAGCTATTTACTGATAACGAGCATTTTGCACTGGGCGCACACAAGGTTACTGTATTAGCGACTCCAGGCCATACTCCAGACAGTGTGTGTTATTTAATTGAAGGCAACTTGTTTGTTGGTGACACATTTTTTATGCCCGATAGCGGTACTGCACGCTGTGATTTCCCAGGTGGCAGTGCCAAAACGCTTTATCAGTCACTGCAACGTATTTTAGCCCTGCCCGATGAAACTATTTTATGGATGTGCCACGACTATCAGCCGGGTGATCGCCCACTTGCCAATAAAACATCGGTACTCGAGCAGCGCACCAGTAATATTCATCTACAAGCCTCTGAGCAAGATTACATAACAACCCGTAGCGCCCGTGATGCAACACTCAGTGCACCTAAATTATTGCACCCAGCAATACAAATGAATATTCGCGCAGGCCAATTACCAAAAGCACAGCAAAACAGTCAGCGTTATTTAACGCTTCCGCTCACAGTGTTGCTTTGAGGTTTGCCGTAAACCAGCTCCTTTTACTGGAGCAAACTGTGGACGAGCGTGCCATTTAGGCTTTATGGGTGTCAAAGGCGCAACTCGTTTACGAGCGACCAACATATACACACTTCCCATGGGTTTTAGATATTGCTTGGTAAAACGTCGCCATGGCGCAAACCGCGATAAACGGTTGCCTCGTGCTAATGACGAATAAATAAAACGTTCATCACTGACTATTTCAAAACCTAATAGGTTAAGCCAATCTTTTACCCGTGCGGGAGTGAAAAAGCGTCCCGTCCATGGCAACTTTTGACCGCTAAAGGGCAACAACTGCGCAAGTCCACATAAACTAAATGGGTTAAACCCGGTGATCACCATATAGCCACCTGGTATTAAGGTGCGGTGTGCTTCACGTAATATATGATGCGGATCGGTGTGATACTCTAAGCAATGACTTAATATACAGGCATCAACACTGTGCTCGTAAAAAGGGAGTTCATCTATATCGGCAACAACACCTGTAAATGGTCCTGACTCTGCTACGCAGACTTGGTGTTTAATGGTACTTTTACTGGTATTAAGTTCGCCACTGAGATTACCGAGTTTTAACATGTGATAGCCAAACATTCGCGGTAACCACTTGGCCATTTTACGTTCTATATCACTACGTAAATAGTCACCATGAGGAAACTCTTGCCACGACAGTGGTTTGGGTCCTTCTTGAAAACTAAGGGCTGGTTTCATACGCTGAGCTCGTTATACTGTTTGATATCGTCACTTTATAGAGCAATGTCACATGGTGCAAGTCAAAGCAATTAAAGCCTTTTCTGATAATTACATTTGGTGCCTTAGCGATCCTACAAGTTCGCAAGCATGGGTAGTTGACCCAGGTCAAGCTGAACCAGTGTTAACTTATTTAAACCAAGCTGGTTTGACCTTAGCGGGTATTTTAGTTACCCATCATCATTATGATCATACTGATGGCGTAGCCGCTTTGTGTGAAAAATTTGTGGGCATTGATGTATATGGCCCACACAATAGTCCATTTAAAGGGATCACAAAACCATTAATGGACGCGGATAAGATAACCGTACTTGGGACAGAATTTTCCATCATAACAACACCTGGACATACCTTAGATCATATTTGCTATACCCACCCTGCTCTCGCTTTTACTGGCGATACATTATTCAGTGGTGGTTGCGGACGCTTATTTGAAGGAACAGCAGAGCAAATGTACCACTCATTTAACAAACTAAAAGCGCTACCGCATGATTGTAAAATTTATTGTACTCACGAATACACCCAAGCTAACTTAGCATTTGCATTAGCCGTTGAACCGGATAATCAAGACTTGCTCAACTATTCACACTGGGTTGACGAGCAACGTAACAACGACTTAATCACTTTGCCGAGTACTTTAGGGCAAGAGTTAAAAATAAACCCGTTTATGCGTAGCGAGCTGCCAAGCATTACCACGCTATTGCCTGCACAATTTAAAGGACTCAGAAAAAACTCAGCACAAAAAACTGAACCTTGGCAAAACTTCGCAGGTCTGAGAACCTGGAAAGATCATTTTTAATATAATAAACCTGCCCTGTAGTTAATAAATCTAAGCAGATTATTTAGTTAGCTGGTAAACAGCGGCATTGTTGCATATTTTAAACGGTCATAAAGTGGTAATACCGACTCATAACGGGTAGTATTCGCCGAGTTTTTTACCTGATGTATTGGTATTTATGAATAAATCCCCCCTCGTTTTAGCCTTGGCTTTAGTGCTAAGTGGTTGTCAAACCTTGACATCAACACAATCTGATGACGCTATCGTCAATCAAGCAGAGCAGCCACAACTTAATGGCGCCAGCCCACACGATATCAGTGAAGCATTGATGATCAATGCACAATACCAACAAGTTAACGACTTGGATGATGCACCACCCGTTTTTGATGATGTGTGGGAGCGAATTCGTTACCAATTATCAATTGAAGTGCCGCAAAATCGCCCAGTTGTCACTGAGCGTAATTATTATGCTAAACATCAAGCTTATCTAGATCGCATCTCAAAACGCGCGGAACCTTATCTACATTTTATTGTAGAAGAAGTTGAAAAGCGTGATATGCCAATTGAAATAGCATTACTGCCTATTGTTGAAAGTGCCTTTGACCCGTTTGGCTACTCATACCGAAGTGCATCGGGTATTTGGCAATTTATGCCACAAACTGGTGAGCGTTTTGATTTAAAGCAAAACTGGTGGTACGACGGTCGTCGTGACATTGTACAATCAACCCGTGCGGCGCTTGATTATCTATCTTATTTACATAAAACCTTAGAGGGTGATTGGCTCAACGCCATTGCGGCCTATAACTCAGGTGAAGGGCGTTTATTACGCGCCATAAAAAAGAACCGTAAAAAGCACTTGCCTACTGATTTTTGGTCTCTTGATTTACCAAGTGAAACCACCGCCTATGTGCCAAAGCTATTAGCATTATCAGATTTACTAAAACGCCAAGATGACTTTGGGGTAAAGTGGAACCCGATTATCAATGCACAAGTTGTTGAAGCCGTTGATATAGGTTCACAAATTGATTTAGCACTTGCTGCGGATATGGCTGACATTAGCCTGACTGAATTGTATCGTTTAAATCCTGGCTTTAATCGCTGGGCAACGGATCCAAATGGTCCTCACTTTTTATTATTACCAACAGACAAAATTGAGCAGTTTCAACAGTTATTAGCTAAAACAGCGATGAAAGATCGTCTGCGTTGGCAACAGTATATTGTCGCAAGCGGTGACAGCTTATCGGTAATTGCGAAGAAGTTTGCCACCAGCACCAGCGCTATCAAATCACTCAATAAACTAAAGTCAAATACCATTCGTATTGGTCAGCAATTATTAGTGCCGTTAAGTGACGGTGCAATTAATAGCGAACACCTACCAAAACAAATGCGTATGGCGGTGAATAACAATAGTCAAAAGAAACTGTCTCATACGGTTAAAAGTGGCGACACTTTATGGGACATAAGCCGAGAGTACGATGTAACCATTAATGAACTCGCTAGCTGGAATAAACTTAAAAAGAATAGTGTATTACGTTTAGACCAAAAGTTAACGGTTTATCAGAGCCCTAAGACCCCTAAGGCGGCGTTAGTCAGTACCGAGCGGACAATCACCTATAAAGTTCGCCGTGGTGACTCTCTGGCTCGCATCGCAGCTAAGTTTAACTTAACAGTAAACGATATTATCAAATGGAATAACTTAGCAGGACAAAAGTACTTACAACCAGGGCAAAAGTTAAAGCTTAAAGTGGACGTAAAAAGCACCTAAGCGAAATAATACAGACAATAAAAAAGAGCGTTTTCGCTCTTTTTTATTGTCTAATGAGGTAACTTAGCTAACCACTCTTGGAGCCATGGCTGAGTTACTGGCCAAGGTTCAAAATCTTCACAGGCATCAATTTCTAAACGATGGCCGATAGGTTGTGCTTGTAAGTCACGAAATAACTCATCAAAACTTCGCCCTGCACCACAAAACGTATCACCATAACTTCGGTCGCCCATAGCGATAATACCGTATGGCTTAGCAGTTAACATAGGAAAAGTGCTATTCAACTCGTTAAAAAAACCAGCAAGGTTGTCAGGAATATCACCTTGCCCGGTAGTTGAAGTGATAACTAAAATATGTGTGGCTTGTTGAATATCTGCAATGGTTGGTTGATCGACTAAATTTACGCTGTGCCCTGCTTGTTCTATTGCGTCAATAACTTCGTCACTTAAACGCTCGGCACCGCCATATACACTGCCTACAAATATGCTAATCGTTGCCATTAATAATCCCTCTCTTGATGTGGCCAGCCAAGCTGTTGACAAATAGTGAGCATTTCTTCACCTAGCGGCGCTTTAATATTGATCTGTTGTTGAGTATAAGGGTGCACAAAATTAAGCTCAGTTGCAAATAACATTAATCGACGTAATGCAAAATGCTCTCTAAAAAATTGGTTATGCTGATTATCACCATGATTAACATCACCAATTATAGGCAGTGATAAATGTTTTAAGTGACGGCGGATTTGATGCTTACGACCAGTTTTAGGAAAGCACTCCACCAGCGAATAGCGCACTGTTGGGTATTTATCAATTGGTATCGGTAACGTTGCTTGCTGCAAGCAGTTAAACAGAGTTTGTGCCTCTTGTGGGGCTTTATTTTGATCAGCAAACTTATCCGCAATTTTATCCAGCTGTTCTTTTAGTGGCTTATCTAAAAACACCGACTCCGGCGCAAAACCACGCACTAACGCGAGATAGCGTTTAGAGATTTGATTATCAATAAATAACTGATTAATGTCCCGTGCAGCTTCAGAGCTCAATGCAAACAGTAAGACGCCCGATGTAGGCCTATCTAAACGATGCACAGGGAACACATGCTGGCCAATTTGATCGCGCAGCATCTGCATCGCAAATTGTGTTTCATGTTTATCTAAAAATGATCTGTGTACTAATAAACCAGAAGGCTTATTAATTGCGATATAGTTTTCATCACGGTATAAAATTTCAAGCTCAGCAAATTCAATTGGCTCAGGGCGTTCACTCATGGCTGCTTCCTAGTACATTATCAAACTCTGTGAGTAACGCGATGATGGCATCGCCTCCAGCCTTTTCAGTAAGCATTAACTCAGCCATCGGTGCAATTGCAAAATTACTCGGTAACGGCTGCTGTTTAGCAACTAACATTTGCATTTTTTCAATAAATACAAATTGTAACCACTGCTCAAACGCCATAGTATCGTGACAAAATGGCACTGTTGAGTTTAACGCTTGCGGATCAATTGGAGTATTTTGCCAAAGTTGATGCTGTTTTAATAAGTCTTCGAGTTGCGTTAAGTAAGTTTGGGTCTGTTGGTACATAACCACCCTTGTTGATTATCATTGCTTGATTATACCCTGTTCCCACATGGCCTGCTATGGCGTATAATTTAACGAATTTTGCAGTAAAAAATCAGTGGATCATTATGACCGAGCAGATCGCAACCTTAGGGCAATTACTTGATGGCGCAGGTACAAATTGGCGCGCTTTTGATATTGGCAGACATATTACCAAGCTAGATAAAAAGCAATTTTTAGCCATTGAGCAAGCACAGATCCCCTATCCTTTCCCGCTCGCAGGCCATGCATGGTTAGCTATTCAGTTTTGGGATAGCAAAGCCAGTAGCGAGCCCTACGTGTGGTTTTTAAAGTTTCCAGTTGATGAGCAAAGCAAACTGGTATGCGCCAGTCGCGATCACTTTGCCAATATGGTGATAGAAGCACTTGGCAATGATTTGACCGGCGAGCAAGCCGACGGGAAGCTTGATAATAACCCATATGTGTTTACACCTAACGCAAATAAACTAGCTGCATTTAATGCACAGTTAAAAGTGTTATTAAAACAACCTGCCTCACAATATTATGAGTACACCCAACTGTATTTTAGTGGCAAACTAGGGTTTGATAATTGGCAAAGTGTTGCAGTACAGGGGATTGCTGATTTTGCATTACGCTTAGATAGCGATAAAAATCTAGCGTCATTACAACAAGCCTGGGAGCAACTGCCAGCTGAAGTGTTACAACCGCTCAGCGCAATGCTTGAACATGTTGAAATACCGCCGGTATTTAGTCAACAGTTGTTAAGCTACGCCCAGCAAGCCATTGCGCAAAAAGATACCTTAGCACTGTGTTGTGCCCTACGTGCAATGTCAAAAGCACAAGCGCAAACACTTACGGTACAATTAGTGGATACTCTTTTAGATTCAGAAATCGCCACAGAATCGGATGTTTTACTGACCATTGCAGGACGTTGTTTTAACTTGCTCACTGATCCCGAGCGGTTACATATTTTTATGGACAATTGCGCCCACCATCAGCAAATTGAAGAGCTTTTCCCAAGTATTTTTGCTGACTTAGTTGCAATACCGAGTATTCGACCACACCTATTAGGTTTACTTCGCAAAGAAAATCGCAGCGAAACCCTCGCGCGAGCAATTGGAAGGTTATTCTCGTAAATGGCAAGTTTATGGACATTCATTATCATTGGTGGTGTGATTTATCTTTTTTGGCTTAATCGTAAAGTTGCTGAAGCTGCCAACGCACACGCAAAACGTCAAAGCGACCAGCTACAAGTGCAATTAATGAGTGTCGCCTGCACTAAACGCCGCTTTGGCCTTTTAAAAAGCGGCAAACCTGGTATCAAAAGCGAGTTTATTTTTGAATTTTCCAGTGATGGTGAAAGCGTTTATCAAGGGGTGTTATTTATGGAAAATGAAATGCTGAAAAGCGTTTTAGTGCCGCCGCATAAGATTTAGTAGTGAGTGAGTTAGTTTGCGAGTTAGAAAGTTAGCGAGTTAGAAAGTTATCAGCGCACACTGATATTTAATCATTTCACGTTAACTATAAAAAACTAAGGCGTAACATATAGTTACGCCCCAATCTGACTTCGTCCATAATAAGGCATCCATACCTACGCCGAAGCTACCATTTTTATCTATCCCCTGAACGGGTATATATCCAAATACACCCTCACATTGCATCTATGCAATATCCTACACATCCTAGTGTTATCCTCTTTGCCTACCTGGCCGTCCTGCGTTTCCAAACGCTCCTATTACTTCCTGTAATATAATCCTTTGGGCTATCCTTATCATTAGCTCCGCTAATGTACTGCATCCTCGCAGTGTCCTAACTCATCCTTGCATCCGTGTTAACTTGTCCATTTGCTTCCTGCTAAGCATCTTGCTTAATTGCCATAATCCGTTTCCTTGGCAGCAGCTCATTCATTGAGTCTGTGTCGTCTTGACAAAGTAAAGTTTAAAGCAAAGTGGACTCAGCGGTAGTCATAAATAATAATAATTTTCATGTAACAAATTTGCAAAAACAGTTTTTTTACTATAAAACAGTTTGTTACGATGAAATCAATCATGATCACAGCGATATAAAAGGCTTAAGCGCACGATAATGTAAGATATCTCTCACAGTGACATTTCCATTATGGCGCTTTATCTTAAATCAATGCTGTTGAGCTGATTTAAATAGCAGTTCACCTTGTACATTGTTAAAAGTCAGTTGTTGTAAGTGCACAAAACCTTCACTGGCAAAAAACGCGGTATGTTTATCTTGGGTTACAAATACAGCCATACCCGATGCAGCTGGATTACCGCTAACTAAATCATTCAAGCCACGAAGTAGATGACGGCCGAGGCCTTCACCATGAAAATGAGGATCAACTGCAATAAAGGCTAAAAAATAGTAGTTTCCTTGTGCTGCGAGCGCATTACGGATCGTTTGCTCTTTTTCAATTAATTGATTTGTTTGCAAATAGCCAGCACTAAGCATTAACTTTAAACGCCAGTGCCAATAGCGCTGTGCTTGCAGCTGACTTGATGATTCGAATACACACGCAACCGCTTTTAAACGATCATTTTTATATAAACCAATCAGCGGCTGTTTTTCTTGCCAAAAAGTACTGAGCTCTTCACGGATCAGAGCACGTAATTTTTTTTCATAAACGGCTTTATTCGCCTCACTATAATTGAGCATTGGTTGCAATAGCGGATCATCATGATAAGCTTGATAGATTAAGCTCGCAGCAATACTAATGTCTTCTGCAGCAATATATTGAACTCGAAATGTCTCATTTTCAGTCTCAACTGTCATAGCTAGTCCTTTTTATTATTTTGATTTTTTGTACATCAACAACTATAGGTATATTCCTATCTGCGTTAAAAGGCAAATTCAGCGGGTGTTAAACTCTAACAACCCATCATAAAGTTCTATAACTGTTTTACTGTTACCATCAAGGAGCATGACATGGATACCACTAAACACGATATCAATACATTATTCAAACAACTCGGCTTACCAAGTTCAGAGGCTGAGATTGACACTTTCATTGCTGCTCATTCATTACCCGCCACAACATTATTACAAGACGCCCCTTTTTGGGATCAAGCACAACAACATTTTATTGCTGAATCATTAGCAGAAGATGGTGATTGGAGTGAAGTGATTGACGAACTGGATGTACGTTTACGTCAGCAGTAAAAGTATTTGGCTACGGCCAACCACCTGTTATTATACCCGGCGCAGCACATGTTAGTGCTATGCCTTACTTTAAAGAGTTTAAAAATCGAATGAATGCTGTTGTTTTTGATGCAATTAAAGCCCTTCTTGATGAAGGCAAAATTCCTACTGTAGCTTTAACTAAAAGTAAACTGACACAACCTATTCCATTGCCTGTTATTATTGCTGCTGTTAGCCAATATAAAAATAACCCTGATTCTATCCATAATTTAGCAAAACAACCTCAGCAAAAAAGTGAGACTATAGATAACTCTAGTCAACTTGATCGCATCGAAGCAAAACTAGACCGCTTACTAGCACTACTTGAAAAATAATAAATTAGAGATCCATCATGTTTGTTGTTGATTTAACGTTTGATTGTTACCAAGACACGACCCTTGAAAATGCCGAACAAGCGATAAACCGCTTAGTTAATGCACTGCGCTTTAATGGGCAAATAATGGGAGAAGAATTCCCAACAGTATTAAAAGATGGCTACTTTGTAACGCGTGTTATGTGTCCCACTGATGATGCAATGCACCCGCTCAACAACAGTCCATTTGTAAAACACAGCATTGATAAATTACATAGCGCTGGATTGCTGGCACCAAAAGTAAAAGTGATCGGCCAAGATATTCACTCTAATGGTGCAGATGAGTGTCATGAGCCGTCCAGCTATATTTTATATACAACCTATGTGCATACATGTAGTCCGCTGTATTGCGGTGATGATTTTTTACCCGTTCCGTTGTTTAAAATACCCGCTATTGCCAATGGTGATTATAAAACTTTAATAAAATGGCAAGAAGACTGGCAAGCTTGCGACCAAATTCAAATTAATGGTGCAACACGTTGTGAATTTCCTGCATTAGATGAAATATCAAACATTGATAGCGATCTTTCTCGTCGCGGTAAAGATATTGCCAAACGTGTTAGCTTTTTAACTAAAAAGCCAGTTTATTATTATTTGTATCGGGTTGGTGGCAAAGACAAAGCATCTGAGCTTGAACGTAAATGCCCAGGCTGTAATAACGATTGGAAGTTACCTGAATCATGGTTTGGCTTATTTGATTTTAGGTGTGAACCATGTGGTTTAGTGTCTAATATATCGTGGGATTTTCAGTAATAAAAACAAAAGGGAACTGCAGTTCCCTTTTTTAGCATTGTTATATTTCAAGTGCTGCAATAAACTCTCCAAGATTAGCCGCTAAGGTATGATGCGGTTTCTTTCCGACATACTCCAAACATACTTCACCTGAAGAAATTAATACTGATACTAATAAGTCGTCTTGATCCGTTAGGCCTATAAATACCGTTGGCTCTTGCTTAAGCTTACGCTTCATCAATACATGCCCGGTTATATTTTGCTGCAGTAAATCGAAGTCATCTTCATTCCAAGCTTGCAGTAACTCCACGCTATGTTGGTTTATTTTGGCAGTAATTGCTCCTGCGAAAAACGCGCCATAATACTCATTCAGTGCTTGTGGAAACTCAACCTCAAGGGCTGCTGCTAAATCAGTTAAAGAGCCTGTAGGACTGCGACGCGTCGCCTGCCATTGGATCATACCATTTGCATCCGCACTGCCAACCTCACAAGGGCTTGACCAATCACTGTCGTGCTCAATACATGGTAATGAATCTGTTTGCTCTAACTGGCGCTGGGCAAATCGTTGATGAAGTTGTTCTAATTCTGTAGCAATACTCATACTGTGAAACTCATAAGCTTTAGGTATAATGGCGCTATTGTAACTATAAAAGACGTAACATGACAGATTACAGCAATTCACCTGAACTAAAAGGCAGCGTACTTGGCCAATCAACCGAGTATGTAGATACCTACACACCGAGCTTATTGTTTCCGATCGCACGTAAACTTAACCGCGATGATTTAAATATTGATGAAAGTGCCTTACCCTTTAAGGGTCAAGATCTTTGGACTGGCTATGAGCTATCGTGGTTAAACGCAAAAGGTAAACCTGTGGTTGCCGTGGCCACCTTTGAATTTCCTTGTCAAAGTAGCCATATCATTGAATCAAAGTCTTTTAAGTTATATTTAAATAGCTTTAATCAAAGCCGTTTTGATTCAATTGATGACGTACAGGCTATTCTAACTGCGGATCTATCGACAGCAGTAGCAAAGCCCGTCAATGTTACTTTGTACAGCCCGAGTGATTATAACTGTTTACCCTGTACGCCGTTGCCTGGTGAGTGCATTGACGACTTAGACATTGAAATTGATAACTACCATTTACATGCTAACTCTTTACAAGCGGTCGCGACAAATACAGTGACTGAAACACTGCACAGTCACTTATTAAAATCTAATTGCTTGATCACCTCACAACCTGACTGGGCGAGTATTATTATTCGCTATACCGGTGAGCAAGTATGTAAAGAGTCTTTATTGCGGTATTTGATTTCTTTTCGTACTCATAATGAGTTTCATGAGCAATGTGTTGAGCGTATTTATTGTGACTTAATCACGCAATTGAAGATTACCAAGCTTGAAGTTTATGCCCGTTACACCCGACGTGGTGGCCTTGATATCAACCCATATCGATCCACAGATCACGATACAATACCATTTAACGTGAAAATAAACCGCCAATAATAGTCATTTTATTGTATAGAACCCCGAGCCCGCTCGGGGGTAATTTTCAACTCGCTAACTTTCTAGCTCACTAACTCTTTTAGTTGGTATTGACATACCGCATACATCAACATAATTAGGCGTTTCTACAAACCATGCTTCACTGCGATTTTGACGCGCTTTAATCAACATTTTAAAACTATTAGAATCTGTTTTTAGCACCTTAAATTGACTGCGGTCCTCTTTGCTTATATCAGCTAAAACTTGCAGATCCGTTATTGGATTAAATTTCTCTCCTGCTGTTTCTATGCGTGAGAGCAGATTAAAATGAGCCATGCCTTCTAGCACCCGGCCAAATACGGTAATATTTCTATCTAAGTAACGAGGTCCATGACCTAATGTGACATAAAACTCAGTGCCACCGCTGTTAATATCATTATCCCTTGCCATCGCAAATATACCGTTACAATGTACTTGCCAAGTTTGGGTTTGCGCTTCATTTTGTGCCACTGCAAAGCCATTTAAAAACCCCGTGATTGCAGCGTAACCATCTTCTCTATCCAGTTCGGTAATTTTAAGTGCCGTTTTAGTCGCTAAATAAAACTCAGCAGGTACTGCTTTACTTGCAGTGTTAATTACTTTTTTACCACTGGCATCACCGCCTTGGGCTACAAAACCTTCCACAAAACGGTAAACACTCAAACCTCTATAAAAGCCTTCACGAGCAAGTTTTTTTATATTCTGTGTGTGTTTTGGTGCAAGTAATGGATTAAGTTCAATATACGCCGCGCCCGAAGGTAGAGTAATTTTAATGATATTATCAGTGTCTACCATTCGCCATTCTGATGCGCTTACATTACTCATTACATCACTGACTGTTAGTTGTTCAACCGTGTTTGCCACGCTTGTTTGACTCAAGATTAACGCAACCGCAGCTAAGCATGATTTTTTCAACATATCCCACAACTTTTTTTATTATTAGTGGTGCTACATTATTGGGTTAAGGCTTTTTTATCAAGCCAAAATTGTTGTTGCTGAATCGGCGCACTGCGCGGCAACAAGGGATTAATAAGCTCAATAATTCGACGATTTTTTAAATTAGCTTGCGCAATAGCTGCGGCAAAATACTGATAAAATAACGCATCAAAAGATCCATCAGCGATCGCAGCCAATAGTCCATCTTGAAGGAGTTTATGTAATGTTTCATTATTATTTGCGACAAAAAAGTACACTGCGGATGGGTAACGAATAGCAATATGCTGATCATGAATAACATCATTGCCGTAATTTTTCGACACATCAAATATATCGTACGCAAGTGCATCAATATGCCCAGTACGAAGCATTTCTATTGGCTTAGCCCCCATGCCATACCTTAGCGTAGATAACTCATTGCGTTCGAAAATAGCTGAGTCAGGCCAATCTTGCCTTAACCCAAATAGAAATGAACGCAACTGTCCTGAATGCGTAACTTCTGCAAACATATTTTTCTTACTAACATGCACTAAAGGAATACGATAACCCAGTAAACCTTTATCTATGGGGATCAAAATGGCTTTAGCTTGTTTTTCCCATTTCGCGCTTGTTACCCCCCAAAACACATCAATACCATTTTTATCGCCTAACAAGCGTATTGCTCTGGTTTGCGATGGAATACTAGGTACTACAACTGGCACAATAGTGATAGCAGACTTACTTAATACCAGTGCGAGTAACTCAGCAGAATAAGGATGGCTTCCTGCCGAGTAACGTACACTTAATTGCGTATTAGCGTACCCACTAAAAGAACACAATAAGTAAACTAACATTAGTTTTCTCAACGTATCATTACCACTAATCTAAATCGAATTTATAAAGAATATCAACATTTTGATACAGGCCACTGGTGATTTCAATGTATAACTGCGACAGTAACTGATAGCGTACTGCCACTTCACTGAGGGAGTCAAAAATCCCCACACTGTATTTCACTTGAATGCCTGGCGCAACGTAACCCGAAATTTCAACTTTGGTCTCTTCGCCGCTCCCCTTAGAGCTCAAACTCACATCAGATAAACCAAACGTTTCACCAACTTTAGAAACCATTCCTTCACTACGGCTCACCCCTTGTGCTAGCAACAACTGAGTTAACATCGCATCTGTTGAGCTATCACCTTCACCTAGTGGTTGACCATTTAACAAGTAAGCGAGTGATTGTGCTTGATCCATTGCTGGTTCAGAGAACACTTTTAATACAGGCTGATCGATATTGCCTGTTAAAGTGATCCCGGCAATAACATCATTAGCAGTATTGTCTGGATTACGGATCGCTTTAATATTTAAGTACGGCTTATCAATTGGGCCACTAAAACCAATTTGCCCGGTACGAATTATCAAATCTTGACCAAATGAACGATATGTACCTTGTCGTAAGTTCAATTCACCGGTGGTGATCATTGGCGTTTGTTGATCCATTTTAATCGCTAAATCACCTTCAATTTTTGACTCCAGACCAAAAGATTTTATACGCACATCGTTTTCAACAATTAGCTTTAAGTTTATATCGTAATCAAAAGGCACAGCTTGCGTTTGCTTGGTCTGCTTATCAATAATAATCTCATCATCACTGACTCGCACAGCGCCTTCTGGTAACTCTTCTATTTCTATTCGACCATACGGGACAACCACTTGCCCTGCTAGTTTAAAAGCATTATCAACTAAACTTATTTTTAGGTCTGGGGAGATCTTAAAAATCACTCCTTGCTGCGCACGCACGTAAAACTGCTCACCAAGTACCGCTAAGTTAACTGCAGGCTGAGTTCCTTGCCAATCAATATCACCGATCAGTGCTAATTCACCGCCTTCAGCATCTTTTAACTTCCCTTCCAAGGTGGCTTTGGTTTTATCAAATGCGATACTAATATTTGAATCCACAATCGCGACTGGAAGTTGCTCGCCTTGTAAATTCACGTCGGAAATCTCAAGTTCACCATTTAACAATGGCGCACTGAGCGTGCCAGCTAACGCAATTTGCCCGCTAATACTGCCTCTTAATTGCTCTAGAGTACCCATAAAAGGCTGTAAATCGGTTAATAAAATCTTATCAATCATAAGTTGACCACGAAGCAATTGCTGACCAGTTAAATCTTCAGTATTGAGGTCAGCACTGATATCACCAATCACACTAGAGCTTAGACGAGCCTGCAATTGTGCATTTTGTTGATCCGCGGTGGCGTTAAGCGAAAATGTTTCTATTGGTAAACGATAGCGTTTATCTTCATTTATAAGCGTGGTCGCTAAATCATGTGAGCTAATTACTGCTGTTAAAGTTTGTAATTGAGTGTTTTGCCAATTCGCATTTAGTTGGCCGTTCAAGCCCCCTTCGGTAATAATATTTTCAGGTAATAAATGTTTTATTTCAGCTAGATCAAAATTATCCAGTTGCGCTTTAAACTGGCCTTGTTGGTTAGTTTGGCTAAGCTGCTCAACGCAAAGTTTGCTATTGTCACTTTGCCAGCAATGTTGCTGCACCGAAAAATCACCATTGTCGATGTTAAATTCAATTGCAACCGCCGGTTGTGCGCTAATGCGAATAACATTATCAGTAAGCATTACATCACTGACATGGCCTTGCCATAATTGATTAGTAAATTTACCAGCAACTTCAAATTGAGCTTCTCCGTCAGCGGCATCTAAATTAAATTGCAATTGATGATCAGCTTTATCGCCTGCTGCTGCAATAGTAAAACTGTTGATATGACGACCAGATACACTCGCATCTGTGAGCTTTAAACTCACATTGGTTTGCCAATCAGCGGCATAATTAAAGTCCGTTTTGAGCGCTAGATGTTCAATCGCAATATCAGCAAAGCTTAAATGACTGATGCCAACATCTAGATTGACTATCGGCTCCAACCGTTGCCCAGTTATAGCAAGCTTACCTTCACCAACACCGGTAAATTCGAGTTCATTTTGCTGCGCTTTATTTAAATGTAACAGCCCTTTAATATTCCACTGCTTAGTAATATCACCAGATAATGTAAGTTTATTTTCACCACTGGCAAGCTCAAACTTATCAATACTTGCATACAGTGAGTTATTTAAATCAAAGTCTGAGGCTAAGCTAAATGGTATATCGTTCAGCGTACCAGCTAGCTGAGTATTGGTCATTTTCAGCTGCCATTGCTGCTGCTCAGCACTGAAAACACCGTTAAATTGCCCTGAAAGATCACTTGTTAGCGCATCTGTTAGGTACTGGGCTTTCAAATGAGTTAATTGCCCTGAAAACTCACTATGGATACCTTCATCCCAACGCGCAGACGCTGTAATAGTGGCTTTACTCTCGTTCGCTAACAATGACAAGTCATCGACGTGGATCTGGGTTAGGCCACCTTTAAGAGAGGACTTTAACTGTACCTTAGGGTATGCCGCCAACTGACTTTGTGCTATTAGCTGTAACTTATAATCATCAGCATTACCTTTGCCAGTTAACTGCACATCACTAATCTCTAAAGCGTTGTTATCTACTTCAAGCTGCCACTGAGTAATATTTGCATTGACTGAAAAAGGAAAGTTTATCGTTTTTAAATCTGCGTTTATTTTTGCACTTAGCGGATATTGCCCTTGGGTGATTACATCTAGTTGCAAATCGTGTAAATCACCATCCACAGCCAAACTGAGCTGATGCTCTGGATTGTTAAGAGTTATTTTTGCCGTAACAGGCGTATCATCAACTAAGGTTGCTTTCAATTGGCTACTCAAATGCCATTGCAAATAATCAGCACTGAATGAAGGTAATATCAGTTGGCTTTTTGCAATTGAGAAAGCACCTTTAATATCTGTAATTTCATGACTTTGCTCACCTTGTACAATCGTTACTTTCGATACCAATAATTGCTCAAGTGTTGCTGCAAGCGGCGAGCTAAAATGGATGTCAGGTAACGCCGCAAGTGCAGTTAGTGGTTCGCTAGGAGGTGATTGAGTCTCTTTGAGCAGCACATCAACTTGAGCAATTGAGAGTGAGTTTAACGTCACAAGGGATTGCTCTGCCGAGGCTGACAGCGCAAATTTTGTCACTGTGACATCAGCGCTGGGATGAGCAAGCTTAAACGATGCAATTGCGATACGTTTAATCGAAATTGCTATCGGTAAACTGATCTCATCAGTACTACTGGCAACTGGCTGCTCTGGAACAGTCGCTTCATCATCAGCTAAATTTTGTGAAATATCGGGCAATATCAGTGCCATACTCTGCGCACTAATATTTTCGATGCAAATACCTTCACATCCCCACCAATATAGGTCGAGTTTTAGGTTTTTAGCATTAAAATCTAAGCCATCTTGTTGAAACTGCACATCAAATGAATCGTTATATAAAAAACGGCCATTGTTAATATCTATGTGTAAGCCATCGACTAGTTTATTTGCAGTATAGGCAATCAGCTGATTACCTGGTGCTGTAAATAATAAACAAAATACCAGCACGAATACCGAGGCGAGAAACACTGTGAGTACAGTGATGATTTTTTTCATTCTTGACATTAAATTTCAGGCCCTATGGTAATACTTAATCGTGTACTTTTACTTTCTTTAGTGAGTCCCCACGCGTGATCAATTCTCACAGGGCCTACTGGTGTTAAATAACGAATACCCAACCCAGCTCCCACTTCGACACGATCAGTAAAGTCATTGGTCGCTGTACCGCTGTCTACAAATAAGGCTGCTCGCCAACTCTCTGCAAATTGATAATTATATTCAACAGTACCTGTAATTAGATATTTACCACCAATCAAACGACCGGCTTCATCTTCAGGTGATATTGATTGATATGCAAAACCACGTACGCTTTGATCACCACCAGCATAAAAACGCAGTGAAAATGGTACGTTATCAATATCATCGACTAGCATTGCACCAATATTTGCTTTTAAAAAAATCAGATGTCGGTCAAGGTATGTTTGCAACCAAGCATTTTGTATCTGCATTCTGACGATATTTGTGGTTGAAAACATGTCCTTTAAGCCAAACTCTGCCGACAATAACCATTGATATCCTGATAATGGCGTTGTGCCTCCCTCTGTGACTTTTTTTGCGTAACTGAGCCCGGGCATTAACATTTTTGAGCTTTGCTCTGCATCACCAATTCGGTATGTTTCTCGATCGCGGCGTAAAAAGGCAGTACGAACCCAATTATCATCAGTCAACCATTGGCGTTGTAGTTGTCCAGTAAGGATTTTACTGTAAACGTCGTTAGTTAACTCATCTTCTAACTTGTAACCGACAGAAAAACGCCATAAATCATCATTTGGATCATCAACAGGAACTGTGTAACCAAGTGAAATATCTTGTTGCCGCTGCGACACATTTAAGTTGCTTTCAAGGTAGTGGCCATTTTCAGTGAGCCAAGGTTTGGACCATTTAAAACGCACTTTTGGACCAAGATCTGTACTGTAACCGCCACCTATTTCATAACTGTTGGCAGGTCGATGTAGTACGTCAACCCTAATAGGTACTTGCTTATTCGCACGATTAGCAATATCAGCGTAAACACGCACACTGGCAAAATAAGGTGTGGTTGAAAGTGCTAAGTTATACTCAGAAACCAAGGTTGCTTTATAAGCTTCACCTTGCTTAAATTTTGCAATTGAACGAATGTATTTCTCTGCTCGGGTTTCTTCACCTAAAACTAACTCACCAAATTGGTAGCGAATACCGGTGTCGATCGTTAAAATCACTTCAGCACTGTTATTCTTTAATGAAATTGCGAGTTGATGTGCTTGCCATTTAACATCAAAATATCCTAACTCAAGCAATTGTCCTTCAATTTTTTTACGCGCCGCGTCATAATTGCTGTGATTTAAAATATCTCCTTGCTTTAAATTAATACTATTGATGCTTTGCTTGAGAAGAGGGTCATCTTTACCATCACCTTGAACAGTGATACGTACATCTGCAATTCGTGTTACAGGTCCGCGCTCAATGGTAGCGACTAAAGTTTGTGTTTCATTATTATATTTTAACTTAATGGTCGGTTTATAATAACCGAGTGCTTTTAAGCTAATCGCCACTTGTTTTTTTGCATGACTTAACAAAGTGCTGGTTACTTTTTCACCATCTAGTTGTTTTAAGTACAGCGCAACGTTTTTTTCAAGATCGCCCTTTATACCATTAATTTCATAACTAGTTACCACTTGCGAAGCTGCAAATACATGAAATGAAAACAACAAAAATAAACCAACCGCAAAGCGAGTTAATATCCAACTAGGCAAGTAATTTCCTTACTTAAAAAAATTTACCGATAATGATTGAAATAGTACCATATTGAAGTGACTTCACGCAGTAACTCAAATGTGAAAATTAGTACGCTTATGTGCTTTATTTTGGTTACAATAGTCGATACTAATTTGAAATAATTTTATTGAGTTTTTAAATGCACTTTCCTGATGATGACAATGGCCAACTTTTAGCTGAAATCGCCGCTGCGGGTATAGATTTGGCGCAGATGCACAAAATTGATTTCTATATTTTATTTGAGCAAAAAGTAGATGCCGAAAAGTTTGCCACCGCGATAGCCGAAGATGAACTCTCCCCTGCCACCGAATTAGTGCAATGCACAGACACGGGTATTTGGGAAGTGGTAACTCAGGTCGAGATGGTGCCAGATCACACTTTACTTGGCCAAACAGAGCAATATTTAGAAAGTATTGCAAATGGCTATAACGGTTATGGTGATGGCTGGGGATTAATGGATGGCGACGACGCCTAAGTCTAAAATCAGTTAAGCTTATTAATTGCTTAGCTGATTTGCCTTTCTAAAGTTACCTTGATAATCAAATAGTTTATCGGCAACCTTCCAGCCATATTTTTTACTCTTTCTAGCAATAACAAAATCCGGTGCAACAAGCTGCATCTGTCTAGCAATAACTTGTCCAGCTGACTTATATTCTGTGGGTGTTTGACTATTAGCAGTACGCTGAGCAAATTGTTTATTAAACGCATAACGGGCGCCGGACTTTGAGAAATCATAAATTTCATCGCAACTAGCACCATCTTCATCATAATAAGTAACTTTAATAATATGTTCGTTATTTGCAAGGCTAACAACACTTAAACCACTGCAACGTAATACCAATGCATCTTTTAAATTTAATGCAGCACGTAGTTTATCATCAGGATCAGCCATTACCTCATGGCAAGACTGGCACTGACGTGCGGCAATATCATTTTGCGCACCACACGCTTCACATTCTTTAAAGCGAAAACGGTAATCACATTGCTCTTTTGAGCCATCATCATCTTCGAGTAAACCTTGGCAGCGACGGCCAAAATGCTCAATCACTTTACCTTGTGTATCGGTTTTTCCCCAAAATATATTGGCAAAACCACAACCAGGGCAAAGTACTTGTACAGGCTCGTTATCACTATCGCCTTTTTTACTTCCTACTTCGGGGTAAAATAAGTCAAAGCCATTACCTGCATAATCAATTACCAAACACTCGGTTTTCCCTTCGCTTAAACGCAGGCCTCGACCAACAATTTGTTGGTATAAACTAACCGACTCTGTCGGGCGTAAAATAGCAATAAAATCAACATGAGGCGCATCAAACCCGGTGGTGAGCACAGATACATTGACTAAATACTTTAGTCGACGCTGCTTAAATTCCATAATAATACGGTCACGTTCAGCGTTAGGAGTATCCCCGGTGATCAAAGCCGTTTGTTGTTCAGGCAAATAACCATAGACTTCTTTTGCATGCAGTACGGTCGCAGCAAAAATCATGATCCCTTGGCGTTGCTCGCTGTACTGAATAACTTGCTGCATAATAGCTTTGGTAGCTCTGCTATGCTTTTCTAGTAACTGGTTCATATCATCGGCTGTATAGCGTCCGAATGAATCACTTTGTAAAGAAGAAAAATCATAATGACTGATCGCCGCATCCACTTCCTTTGGTGCAGTCAAATAATGATGCTTGATCATATAACGCAGTGGTAGTTCAAAAATACATTCTCGAAATGGACTCGCTTTATCGCCTCGAACAAAACCATGATAATGACGATAATAAACCCAGCCCATTCCCATACGATAAGGCGTAGCGGTAAGTCCAAGTACTTTTAACTGCGGATTATATGCTTTTAGCGCAACGATCACTTTTTGGTACTGGCTATCTTGCTCACCACTGACACGGTGACATTCATCTATGATCACTAACGAATAATGTTCGTTAAGTTGCTCAATATTGCGTGACAGCGATTGGATACTGGCAAACGTTACTTGATGTAGCAATGACTTTTGTTTTAAACCCGCAGAAAAAATACTCGCCTGAAGACCAAAGCTTTTATATTTTTCAGCATTTTGCTCAACAAGCTCTTTGACATGGGCAAGTACTAAAATTTTCTTTCTGGCAATTCGCGCTAACTCAGCGATCACCAAGCTTTTACCTGCACCCGTAGGTAATACAATTAAAGCAGGATCTGAAGTTTTACGAAAATGAGCGACTGTGCGATCAACCGCTTCTTGTTGATAGGGTCGTAGTACATACGTCATAGTAGCAACTTCGAAGGGGTCAAAAAAATAATGGAGTAATAAACTATTTTGTAAATAAAGAGGGGGTATACACCCCCTACAGTATTAAGCTAAGTGGTCGGTAAGTTCAACACCTTGGAATGCTTTAGGGCGTTTACCACGGCCAGTCCATTCAACAATTTCACCCTCAAACTCAATACGGTATTTAGGCATTACTTTTGTGCGTTTATCGTTGGCACCGTCTTGAAGATCATCAAGAGTAAGACCTTTTTCTTTCAACAGATCAAGTACTTCCTGTTTAGCTTGCTGCTGCTGCGTATATTTTGCAATCGCATCACCAAGTAATGCCTGTGCTTTTTCTAAGTCTGATAGACTCGCTGATTTAATAAAAGCTTTAACTTCTTTCATTTTTTACTCACTAAGTTGTAAAGTTATAAATTAGATATGATTCAACTAAATTATAAGCCTATTCTTTAAAATAGGCCAAGCTGATTAATCAGTTTTTAAGGATTTTATTTAAACGAGGATTAATCAATAAGATTAGTATAGTCATTTATTAAGGTTAAGTAGTTTATTATTCACTTTATCAGCGCTGAAAAATATACTTAACATGCTTAATTAACCTAAAGAGTATGCAATCCTTTTATTTAAAAAAGAACGTTCAGTTTAATATTTTCGCAATTACATAAAATCATTTGATCACTTTATAATACAACTACATCGACGTTATTAGCGTTTCAAATCGCCATTTTAAACCAATATCATTAATATTTTTTTCAATACCAATGAAATAGGATTGATTTTCGTCAGCCCAAGATAAACTAGTGTACACATTATCGCTATTATCTTTAAGTACATAAAGGATCCCTGGATTGCTATTTACATAATAATTCACCGCGTCCGCATCGATATATACACCACTGCTTTGACTAAAACTAAACATTTTTATAATCACAGTACCAAACGTATCATTTTTGACAACCTGAGTTAACTGATCCCAGCCGCTACCGGCAATAAAATTTCCACCGACCATTCTACTAAAGGTAATAAACTCTTGCTGTAACAAGATACTGTCTAAGCTAACTGTATCGCCTGCAAATTGCTGCGACAAATTAGTTTGGTCTGCGATTGATTGCGCCGCCATAATTTCAGGTTTTAAACTACGCAGAAATAGTTCATGGCCATTTTTGTGCTCTGCAATCACTTTTTCAATATCTTTGATCTGAGATGTGTCCACTAACGCAAAACCATTGCTTTTAGTCTCTAAAGCAAGCCGTAAATAGCCTGTATCTTGGGCTGTATTAATTTTATCATTTTCGTGCAGTTCAATTGGCGTTTCTTTAAAAGAAAACACCTGAGCGCCCTGCTGTTGTGTTGAAGGTTCTACAAGAAAAGGATTAGAATTTAAATCGGGCTCATTAGCAAAAGCTACAACCGAGAATACAGCTATTAGAGTTGCATTGAAGATCACGTTACATTTTTTCATAATAGGCTCTTTATCCATAAAGAAGGCAATTAATGGTGATTAACTAACAATCAGTATAGTCGATTAAATACACAACTTGTACCTATATTATAAAATTATTATTTTGATTTATATCTCGATGACTGGTTATAAACAGCAGCCCTTACAGCGTGTGCCTCCTCTTGTAAATTAAGCCGCAGTAATAGTGCTAATATTTAATAATAACCTTATAGATACAAAAAAGCCCTGTACGTGCAGGGCTTCAACCATCTGAATAATATTAGTTTAAATGCTAGGTACTAATTTAATTGCGCCCTGCTCTACTTTCATATCTAAAGGTAATTTACTTAATAGCGCAACCTTAGGGTCATTCATATTTAGTTTATAAACTGGGTTTACAGCTAAAAATCCGTTAATAACTTTCATTGCTTCATCATCAAGTACCGCTAGGTTTCCCTTAAAACCGCCTGCGTCGATAGTTGAATCAAGCAATTTTACATTCCGTAAAAATACCGCCTTTTTCTCACTATCATAAAATGGCGCACCTTCTATTTGCAGCTTTAAACGCACTGGGTATTTAAGTGCGAAAGCATTTATAACAGCACTAGAATCTGCACCTAATAAGATTACGTCACGATTATCAGGGCCGACATTCACGCTCAAATCATTCACATTAAACTGTACAGGTAATCCCATCAAGCTGACTTTTTCACTAAGTTTTGGTAATTGCTGGTTAAGTGCTGTTTCAATTTCACTGCTAGTAAATGAATAAACCGATACGCCGTTCGTGGTGTTACAAGCAGAGAGTAATAAGCAACTAATTAATAAAATATACTTCATTGTTTTTCCTTTACTATAATATTATCGTCAAAACCAAATAAAAATAAAAGCCGCACAACGGCGGCTTTTATTTAATCTACAGCGCCCTAGATTATTTAAATGCTAAATACCGCTTTTAAACGTCCTAGTGTGTCAGCATCAACTGAACCTTGACCCAGAGCCAATAACTGTTTTAAGTAATAATGTAGATCAGCTTGTTCACCGCGATGCTTATCGTCAAGCATTGCAACCTGCTCAGCCATACGCGGTGCTCCCTCAGGACTGGCAACATTAGCTAGAATTTCCATTCTTAGCATCAGTTGTGTAATGGTTAAATGCGTATCAGCACCCCCTTGCCATTGTGCAGGGATTGCTTGCTGGTTTTCAAGCGCACTAAATAAAGCGCTAAAATCAGCCTGTGCTGCTTGCTCTGTCAGCACGGCTAATTTACCATCAATGTTAGCTAATAGCTTTTGCATGCGGTTATTTAGTTCTTTGCTCCCTTCAAGCGCAATTAGCTTAGTGCGTAAATCAAGTAATTGTGCTTTTTGATTAACCGCTGGTAATGCGTCTTCAAGTTCACTCAGTTGTGCTGCGATAACTGCGTTGTCGGCGGCTTGTTGCTGCTTATGCTGAGCAAACTCTTCACTGCGTTTAGCAAATGTCACATCGTTGCATTGACGGAATTTTTGCCATAATGCATTTTCAGCTTTTACACCCGCAAAGCCTATTCCCTGCCACTGCTGTTGCAGCTCTTTGAGCTGCTGACAAGCATCAGCTAAGTCTTCACTTACTGATAATTGCTGTGCTTGTTCAACTAGTGCATTTTTTGCTGCCGCGTTGCTTTTATGAAACGCATTCAACGCATTGAATACTTGCTGTTGCTGCGCTTTATATTGTGTTTGCAAAGCACGGTATACTTTTGGCTCTACATTACCAGCATTACGCCATACTTTATTGATACGATTGTATTGGCTTTCAAACTCTTTCCAATCAAACTCATCACTCGTCGTATCAGTATCAGCCAATGATTTCATCTGAGTGATAATCGCTTCGCGTTCAAGTTTCGTCGTTTCGCGCTGTTGTTCTAGTTGCGCAAAATGTTCACGACATGGTACAAATAATAGCTCTATCTTGTCATCAAACTCTTTACCTTGCGCCTGCTCTTGCTCGGTATCTAAACGCCCAAGCTCATTCCAACGACGACGTAATGTTTTCACTTCGTTTGCACGCGCCTTGGGATCTGTGCAAGGTTGATTGAGCAAACTGGTAATTTCAGTTAGTAGCTCTTCACGCTTAGGGGCAGACGCATACTTTTGCCAATCACGAGCATTTTCTAACTGCTGCTCAAGATCTGCTTTGACTTTTTCAAGACTTTGCTGACTAACTGGAGTTAACGTTTCATACAGCTCAATAAAGCCTTTAAACACACCAAATGCAACATTAAAACGGCCTTGTTCAATAAGGCGCTGAACATCGCGTCCTTTGCGAGTAGCTTGTTGCTGATTTTTCGTTAATTTATCACTAATAGGTGCAACAGCTTTATCCCAGCGTTGTTGTTGCTCATTTAATTGTGCTTTAAAAGGCCCTTGTAAAGGCTTAGGTAACTGAGCTAGAGATGCATTCGCCGCTTTATACGTCTGCTTAAATTGGCGATTAGCCTCATCATAATTTGCTTGGTCAATATCGTCAGTGTTGATACTGCTCAATTCTTTTAATGAAGTTTTAAAAACCCTGATCGCTTCACTAAGCTCTGGTAATTTAGCTACTTGCTTAAACAAACTTGTTAATCTGCCAGTCACTTGGTTTTTTTGCCCGCCGTCTTGCAGTTCGCTTTGTGTCAGTGTTTCCTGTGCTTGTGCAACTTTAGCTTCCAACCAATCTTGTTGTATTTGCTCTGGTGTTTCTAAGCCAACTTGTAGCGCATTTTCAATTTCATCACTTAACGCTTCTAAATTTGCCAACGCCAATAATTGTCGTTGCTGCTGAGCTAACCGTTGTTGTTGTTGCTCATGCACAGCTTGTAATTGACTAACTAACTCATTTAATTTTTCGGTTAGTACGATGTATTTATTTGCAACCGTCTCGCGTTGTTCTGGATTTAACCAGGTTAGATCAAGTGCCTGCCATTGCTGAGTAAGTTCGCCATATTGTTGAGTAACAAGCGCATAGTCTTGCTTTTCACGTAATGCATTAAGTTTTGCCAAGATAACACGAGTATCATTTTGTACTTTTAATGGTATTTCAATTGCTAAACGCTCATTTTCTATATGCGTCTCAAGGGCTACTTTTGCCTCATCATGTGCATGCTTAACTAAGTTTTTCACTAATTGATGGGTGATCACTTGCTCAACAAGGTTTACTTGTAGTTCGCTTGAACCTTCTTTAAACGCCTTTTCAACTAACTTAGGATTAGCCAAGCGTTTTAATAGCTTCACTCTTACTTGTAGTTCTTTTTCTGCAAATGCAAGTTTTTCAAGTGTTTTTACTGGAGCAAAACGCTCTATGTATTCGTTTTTAATTTGGCTAGATAAGTTACTTTCATCACTCAGTACGGCATTTGATATATGCTGTTCTGCTAATTCTTTTAAACTTTGATCTTGTTTATACGCCTGCCACCACAACACTAAATCATTGACTTTATTAAGCGCTTTTTTACGGATCTCTGCTGAACTATCTTCCAGAGCTAATGCATTTAAAATCGTCGCATCACGCTCTACATCTAGCTTTTCAATTGCCTCTAAACGTACTTGTTGCTTTGGGTGCTTCCACTTCGGGGTAAAAAGGTGTTTAAAGATCATTTTCACTAAACCTTGCTATTTCGTTGTCTGCGGTAAATTCTTTTTGCAATTGTGCTTTGGTTTTTTGCACCATTTCACCATTAGAACCTATGGTGAATTGCTCATTTGTTTGCGCTACTTTTGCTTGGTAAAGCATAACTAATTGCACTGTCTGCTGCTTTTGCTCGTCACTGAGTACCGTGCCATCAGGCCACTTACCTGTTGCTGCACCATACTGAAGGCGTTCGAATAATTCTGGGGTAATTGTTTTTACGAGATTATCGATGTTCATGTCATTTTTTCTTTTTTAAAGTCACTAAAATAACGCGGTTTATTAAATACCAAATACAACCGATTGCAATGGCTGCGGTGCATGCGTACCACGATGGAGTTTCAGGTTCTGGATGTAAAAAGTATAAACTAAAGAAACCACCTAAAAATATCAGTAGAGCAAAAAAAGAATGATTCATAAACATTTGTTGTTTTTGAATGCGTTTTTCGCGCGCTAGCTGTTGACGTTGTTCATCATCAAGCTGCGCTACATTATTCTCACAGTGAGGGCACTGTTGGTGTTTATCGGATATTGACTTATTACAACTAGGACAACGAACAATTGCCATATCTTTCTCCATACTTCGCATAAAAATCTACGCATAAAAAAGGCGCCTTGCGGCGCCCTTTATTGTACGTGTTTTATTTGTCGTTGTCTTTTTTCAATTGCAGCCAATAGCTGAGATCCGAAAAACAACGAGTATCTAATTTTTACAATAACCAAAACATGTCTGATTACGCCACTCAATCCTATAACTGAGAGTCTTTTGATTGTTTTGCGAGACGCTTTTCCCAAAAAGTAGCGTTTTTGATCCCTAACTTAACAGGGTCAAATGTGATATCCCCACCTTTTTTCTTCTGATCTTCGTAATCGCGCAAACATAATAGCGCAGGTCTAGCCACAAAGAATATTGATAAAATGCCCAATATATTTATCCAAGCCATTAAACCCACACCAATGTCACCAATACTCCAGATATAACCAGAGCTGTTTACCATGCCATATGACACCATAAACATAATCACAAATTTCACCATCACAAGCGGAATAGTGCCTTTAAAATAACGATTTAAATATGCAATATTGGTTTCAGCAATATAGTAATAAGCAAGTATTGTAGTAAAAGCGAAGAAGAACAATGCAATACCAACAAATGCTTCACCAAAACCACCAAACACGCTGAATAAAGCCATTTGCGTGAAAGCAGCTGAACCAACTTCAGTTGCAGCATCAACGTTTTGTACAATAAATTGCCCTGCTGGTAATTCACCCACTACATTGTATTGCTGTGTAATTAAAATCATTAATGCTGTCGCAGTACAAACAAAAATAGTATCAACATAAACAGAAAAAGCTTGCACTAAACCTTGTTGGGCTGGGTGATCAACTTCGGCCGCTGCAGCTGCATGCGGTCCGGTACCTTGACCAGCTTCGTTAGAATAAATACCACGTTTTACACCCCAACCAATAGCGGCACCAAAACCGGCCTGTGCGGTAAACGCATCTGTTATGATTAAAGAGAAGATATCAGGTACTTTATCGATATTTAAAAATACCACGATTAAAGCTAATACTATGTAGCCTAACGCCATAAATGGCACCACAATTTGAGTAAAGTTAGCAATACGCTTAATACCACCGAAGATAATAAACGCTAAAACAATAAGAATAATTGCCAAAGCAACCAATTTAAAGCTACCGACTTCACCAAAACTCGTTGAGACCATAGTGCCATCACCAAACACTTGGGTAAACGCGTTGCCAACAGCATTGGCTTGCACGCCCGGCAGAAAAACACCACATGCAATAATTGCCGACACGGCAAATAAAATCGCCAGCCATTTTTGTTCTAAACAGCGATCAAAATAATATGCTGGGCCGCCGCGATATTGGCCATCTTCTTCTGTTTTATAAATTTGCCCTAATGTTGATTCGGCGTACGCTGTACTTGCCCCTAAAAAAGCCACAACCCACATCCAAAAAATAGCACCTGGGCCACCAAAACCAATAGCTGCCGCTACACCGGCTATATTACCAACCCCTACTCGTCCAGATAACGACACAGCCAATGCTTGAAAAGATGAGATCCCTTTATCTGAGGTGTTAGGGCTAAATAGTAATTTGCACATTTCTTTAAAATGTCTAACTTGAGCAAATCGGGTTAATACAGAATAGAACAAGCCTGCGCCTAGGCATAAATAGATGAGTGCGTTACTCCAAACAACATCATTAACAGCGCTTACAAAAGCTTCCATGGATATCCTCTATAGTTATATTTATTATTTTCTAGTTACGATACTCTGCTGTAGCTAATCAGAATGCGCGACATATGGCTATGGGAAATAAGGTAACAACATTACTACCTCCCCTGCAACTTTTTGAATATTAACTTAAACGTTCTAAGTTTGTTAACACTTAATTTTCAAAATAACTACTTTTAAAATTTAATTAACCCTACATGGTTTTATGTAGGTAACTTAAAGATACGGCTCGAACAGAGCTTGGAAAAGATTTAAGTAACACATTAAGCAAATATCATCGCTTTATTAGCGTCGCTAATGCCATTCATCGCGATAAAAAAAACTAAGGGCATCGATATGAATGATGCCCTTAGTAACAAACACGTTATCTTAATTTATCTACTACGTTAACAATCGCAGCCAAGGTGTCTTGGCCAAATTGATATGAACGGCGATCTGACCAGCCATAATCAGGATCTGGTAAACCATCGTTATCTTTAAATGGCATTTCAACCGTGTAAGCAAGCGCTTTAAATTCTTCTGCAACAGCTGATGACCCCACCGTTAGATTGGCTTGACCTGGCTCATCTTTCGGGTAACCGTGGATATCTTGAAACTCAGGAGTCACTATGTGCAATGCCGCTTTAAAACTGTCTTCTAAGTCTTTTAAGCGCGCATCATAGCTTGGGATACCTTCACTACCGGCTACAAAGTTATATGGAATCGCTTCATCTCCGTGAATATCAAGGTGCATATCAACACCGGTCTCACGCATTTTATTTAGCACTAAATATACTTCAGGGCTATTTTCCATGCTTGGAGTTTGCCATTCACGATTTAAGTTAACTCCTTTTGCGTTAGTACGTAAATGCCCACGAGCACTACCATCAGGATTCATATTGGGTACAATATAAAATACCGCTTTTGATAACAATGCTGCTGCATGTGGATCTTCATCATCTAATAACTTATGTAATACACCTTCAACAAACCATTCGGCCATCGTTTCGCCTGGATGTTGACGGGCTGTTATCCAAATTGTTTTCTTATTTTCATCACTTTCGCCACCAATACGCAGTACGCTCATATCACGGCCATCAAGTGTTTCACCTAAGGTTTCAAGCTGACAGGCTTCTTGGCTTTGTGCCCATGTGATTAGATCTAAGTGACGCTCGTAGCTATATGGCGCAAAGTAAGCAAAATAAACACAGCCACATTCTGGCTCAATCTCAAATGATAACGTGCCATCAGCATAGTTTGAAGGAACACGAAACCAGGTTTGGCGATCATACGATGCAACAGCCTGATAACCTTCCCAGCCGTCAGGGTAAGCTGAATTTTCAAGGTTATTGATATGTAATTTATGGCTTTGAAAAGGTGTTGTTTCTAAACGGAAATGGAACCACTGAAAAAAATCAGATAAATGATCTTTATTGATCTCAAGCTGAATATTAAGTGGATCGGTCGCGGCAATGACCTTGATATTGCCACTGTCAAAATTACTGGTGATTTTCATTTTATTAAACCTATATATGAAAAATTAATCGCTAACTTATCGCTTGTTAGTTAGAAATTAAATAACGCCCACTATAATGGGCGCATTGTTATTAAAATGTAGCAAACTGGAGACAGCCTACCACATGGCTTGGGTTTTGAAAAAACATTCATGACTAAAAAAGCCAGCGAATGCTGGCTTTTTGTAAAGATTTTTAAGCTATTACCAATTAACGTGGCAAGCTTGGGAATGAAACCTCGGCCATATCGCGCATACAACGCACAACTTGGCAGCTGTAACCAAACTCATTATCATACCAAACATAAAGTACAATACGGTTGTCATCAACGATAGTGGCGGTTGAATCAACCACACCCGCATAACGACTGCCGACTAAATCGGTAGACACAATCTCAGTAGAGGCCGTGTAATCAATTTGGTCGCGTAACTCTGAATGCAGAGCAGCATGGCGTAAGAACGAGTTTAACTCCTCAACCGTGGTGCTGGTCGCAAGGTTTAAGTTCAAAATAGCCAGAGACACATTCGGTGTAGGTACACGGATTGCGTTACCCGTTAATTTGCCTTCAAGTTCTGGTAATGCTTTTGAAACGGCTTTAGCTGCGCCAGTCTCAGTGATCACCATATTAAGTGCTGCGGCACGGCCACGACGATCTGCTTTGTGGTAGTTATCAATCAAATTTTGGTCATTAGTGTACGAGTGAACTGTTTCAACGTGACCATTGTTAATACCAAACTTATCATTAAGTGCTTTTAATGTTGGTGTGATTGCGTTGGTAGTACAGCTTGCTGCACAAACAATTTTATCTTCCGGTTTGATATCGTGGTTATTAACACCATATACGATGTTTTTGATATTGCCTTTCGCCGGTGCTGTTAATAGTACTTTTGCAGCGCCTTTTGATTTTAAATGTAAGCCAAGGCCAGCTTCATCTTTCCAGATCCCCGTATTATCAACGATCAATGCGTTTTCAATACCATATGCTGTGTAGTCAATTTCATCTGGAGAGTTAGCATAGATCACCTGAATGTAGCTACCATTGGCTTTTATTGCATTACGTTCTTTATCAATGGTGATTGAACCATTAAAAGGACCATGAATTGAATCACGACGTAATAGGCTAGCACGCTTTTCAAGGTCGCCGTCTTTACCACCACGAACAACGATTGCACGTAAGCGTAAATCCGCATAAGGACCTGATTTTTCAATTAACAAACGCGCTAGTAAACGACCGATACGACCAAAACCATATAACACCACATCGCGTGGCTCTTTGGCTTGTGAGTTTACAATTTCAGCTAACTCGTCGTTTAAATACTCTTCGATAGAACGACCATTTGCAACATCGTTAAATAAATAACCATAAGCCAGTTTACCAATATCGATACGTGCAGAGTTTAAATCCATTTTGCTAATAGCTTCTAAAAACGGAAAGCTTTCACGTAAACGAAGTTTAGTGCCTTCAAACTGCGCCACTGTTTTGTGAGATTTGATGATATCAATTGTACTGGCATTGACGAGAGGACGGCCATATACCGCGATTTCAATACCACGATTACGATAAAGCTTTCCAATGATAGGTTGCATGCTTTCTGCGTAATCTTGGCGTTCTTGCCAACTATTTGTGTATTCTAACTCGTGAGATGAGGTCATTTTATTTACCTAATTAAACAATTTTTGAACGGATAGCCATAAGACGTATTGAGTTTTGAGAGCAACACGCCTCAGTGGGCTTCGCTATTCTAATTTAAACTAACTTTATTCTCCACTGTTAGAGAGCAATTCATTACGCTAGAATAACAAGGTAATTATTAAGGTGAGGTTAAGGGATGTTACTAAGAGCAAGTGTTTTACTGAGTTTGTTGGCATTAACTGGGTGTGAAGAACCGTTGACACTTGCACAGGTGTGTAAAGAAACCCCAGGTTTATGTAATGATTTAAATAAAGATAGTCACTGTAAAGCCCAACGTGCTGATGTGATCATGGCGCGTTACCATGAATACAAACAACCGACTGATAATAACAAATATTTATTATTAAAAGGTTTTGAAAAATACGATCAATGCGTATCGCTGGCGGCAAAAATTGAACATATCAAATTAAAAGAAAAAACCACCTCCCGCGTTGAAGCACATTTAACCAGTATCAAGGAAATGACGCGGTTATTTCAAGATACCAAAAATACTAACCACCCTGGGTTGTTGTATTATCATTGGTCTCGCAATAATGACCAATCAGCCCTGACTAAATTACTTGCGCTTGAAAACGATCCTAGTGTCACTGAGGACGCTGAAATCCAGTTTTTCTTAGCCAGTTATTATATTAAGTTTGATGAAGATAAGACCATAGACTTACTGTATAAAACGTTAGAGCTAAACAAAGCTGAACAAACTCCAAACCCCGAGATTTACACCTCATTGATCAGTTTATTTTATAAACAGGAAAAATATAAGCATGCCTATACTTTTGCAAAAATTGCACAGCTTTCTGGGATAACCAATGTTGAAATATTCCCGATTGAGCAGCAACTCACAGCAACAGGAAAAAGTCTCAGCGGATTAGATACCCTCGCACAGCAAACCTACGACAGTATTCAAGCTGGGCAGTTTGTTTCACCACGGGATTTTTAATCGTGTTCAAACTTAGTTTATAGAAAAGAAAAAGGCAGCTGACGCTGCCTTTTTTAATTTATTTGCTCGTACCAACTTCAACACGAGTTTTGAGCTTTTGACCTGGTCGAAAGGTGACGACGCGTCGTGCCGAAATAGGGATATCTTCCCCAGTTTTCGGATTACGGCCAGGCCTTTCTTTCTTGTCACGAAGATCAAAGTTACCAAATCCAGAGAGCTTAACCTGCTCGCCTTTTTCAAGCGCTGAGCGGATTTCTTCAAAAAACGCTTCAACTAAATCTTTGGCATCCTTTTTATTGATCCCCAATTTTTCAAATAGGTGTTCAGCTATGTCGGCTTTAGTAAGCGCCATATCTAGTCCCTCAACGATGCATTAAACTGTTCGGCCAGTGCGGCCACCACGTTATCAACTACTAGATTGATATCTTTCTCTTCGAGTGTTCTATCAACCGCTTGCAGTGTTAGAGCAATCGCCAAACTCTTATAATTTGGCTCAATACCTTTGCCCTTATACACATCGAATAAGTTTAGGTCAACCAATTGATTTCCGCCAACTTTTTCTATCACTGATAAAATGTCGCCAGATTTCACCTGATCTTCCACTAAAATAGCGATGTCGCGGCGGTTTGAAGGGAACTTCGAAACCCCTACAGCCTCTGGTAAATTTCTTTTTTCAATGGCTGACATTTCAATTTCAAACACATAAGTCGCATTATTGATATCTAACGATTTTTGTACTTGAGGATGAATAGCACCAAAGAAACCGACCTTTTTACCTTCAACATAAATCACCGCAGATTGGCCCGGATGTAAGCCATCTGATTGCTCTGCTTTGATTTCAAAACGCGTTATATCATTGGTTAATGAAAGTAATGCTTCAACGTCACCTTTTAAATCATAAAAATCAACGGTGCGCTTTTCTTCAACCCAATGTTCACCATGTGCCAGACCAGTAATAGCCCCACCAATAACTGCAACTTGGTTTACGCCATTCTCTGCGTTTTCATCACGTAGAAATTTAAGGCCATGCTCAAATAAACGAATACGTGGCTGCTGGCGGTTTTGATTATACATTACTGATGCCAGTAAACCTGGCATAAGGCTCACACGCATTGCCGACATTTCAATCGAAATTGGATGTGGCAAAACCAGCGCGTCACTGTCTGGGTGTAAAATAGCTTGTGCTTTAGGGTCAACAAAGCTGTATGTGATCGCTTCTTGATAACCACGAGTCACTAGCGTATTGCGAAATTTGCTCACTGCAATATTGGCTTCGTTATGAGTGGTCATTTTTAATTTAGCAGTCGGTGCTACGTTTGGAATACTGTTGTAACCATATACGCGAGCAACTTCTTCAATTAGATCTTCTTCGATACGAATATCAAAACGGTAGCTTGGTACATCTGCACTCCACACACCATCGACAATTTTCACATCAAGCCCTAAACGGGTTAAAATGTCGGTTACTTTCGCATCTTCAATATGATGACCAATAACACGGTCTAAACGCGCACGACGAAGACGCACTTCAGTGACCTTAGGAAGCTTATCTTTTGCAACAGCTTCAACTACAGGGCCTGCTTGACCGCCTACAATCTCAAGTAACAACGCAGTTGCACGTTCTATTGCATCATGTTGCAGCGCAAAATCCACACCGCGTTCATAACGATGCGATGCATCTGTGTGTAAACCATAGCTACGAGCTTGCCCTGCGATAGCAACTGGATTAAAAAACGCACTTTCTAATAGAATATCCGTTGTTTGCTCGGTAACGCCTGATTGCTCACCGCCAAAGATACCGGCAATCGCCAGCGCTTTGTTATGGTCGGCTATTACTAAGGTAGATTCATTCAACTTAGCAGTATTACCATCTAGTAATACCAGCTCTTCACCAGCATGGGCGCTACGTACTTTGATACCGCCTTCAATCGCATTTAAATCAAAAGCATGCATTGGATGGCCAAGTTCAAGTAACACATAGTTAGTTACATCAACCACAGGGTCAATTGCGCGCACGCCACTACGACGAAGCTTCTCAACCATCCAAAGTGGTGTTGTGGCGTCAAGGTTGATGCCTTTGATCACACGCCCTAAATAACGAGGGCAGGCTTCATCGTTTACTAGTTCAATTGATACTTTATCATCAATAGTTGCTGCAACCGCTGGTATTTCTAGGGCTTTAACATCAATACTGTTAAGTACGCCCACTTCACGAGCGATGCCTTTAATACCTAAACAGTCACCACGATTCGGGGTTAAATCAACATCAATAATGTTGTCATCAAGGCTTAAGTATTCACGTAAGTCTGTGCCAACAGGTGCATCAAGTGGCAACTCCATGATACCGTCGCCTTCTTCGCTAATACCCAACTCCACGAATGCACACAGCATGCCGTGAGACGGTTGACCACGTAGTTTGGCTTTTTTAATTTTAAAATCGCCCGGTAATACAGCGCCAACCATAGCTACTGCAACTTTGATACCTAAACGGCAATTTGGCGCACCACATACAATATCTAATAGCTCATCGCCACCGACATTGATTTTAGTTACACGTAGTTTATCTGCATCAGGATGCTGACCACATTCAACTACTTCACCGACAACAACGCCAGAGAATTCTGCCGCAGCGGGCTCTACGCCATCTACCTCAAGGCCGGCCATCGATAACTGTTCCGAAAGAGCCTGCGTGTCAATTGCAGGATTAACCCACTCTCTTAACCACTTTTCACTAAATTTCATGTTATTTCTTCACTCTTAACGGAACTGATTAAGGAATTTCAAATCGTTTTCGAAAAACGCACGTAAGTCATTTACCCCATAACGCAGCATGGTTAAACGCTCTACACCCATACCAAAGGCAAAACCAGTGTATTTTTCTGGATCAATTCCCACTGATTTAAGCACGTTAGGGTGCACCATTCCGCAACCTAATACTTCTAACCATTTTCCGTCTTTACCCATCACATCAACTTCCGCTGAAGGCTCTGTAAATGGGAAAAATGAAGGACGGAAACGAATTTCCATATCTTCTTCAAAAAAGTTACGCAAGAAATCGTGCAAAATACCTTTAAGCTCAGTAAAGCTTACATCAGTATCAACCATCAACCCTTCAACCTGATGGAACATCGGCGTATGTGTTTGGTCGTAATCGTTGCGGTATACACGCCCTGGAGAAATAATACGCAGCGGCGGTTGCTCAGCTTCCATGGTTCGAATTTGCACACCACTGGTTTGCGTACGCAACACCAGTTTTGGATTAAAGTAAAAAGTATCGTGATCAGCACGCGCTGGGTGATGCTCAGGAATATTTAGCGCGTCGAAGTTATGAAAATCATCTTCTACTTCTGGGCCAGATTTAACCGCAAAACCTAATTCGCCAAAAAAGCTCTCAATCCGCTCAATGGTACGCGTCACTGGGTGTAAACCACCTGTTGGCATAACACGACCGGGTAATGTTACATCAATTGTTTCAGCGGCTAATTTCTCTTCAAGGGCTTTGGTTGCTAATAATTCGCGCTTGTCGTTAATCGCAACTTGTACATCTTGCTTAGCTTGGTTAATTACTTGGCCTGCTTCTTTGCGTTCTTCAGGGGCAATTTTACCAAGGGTTTTTAATAGATTCGTGATTTCGCCTTTTTTACCAAGGTAATTAACCCTGATATCTTCAAGCTGCGCGATTTCACTGGCACTGGCGACCGCCTCAAGTGCTTGCGCTAATATATTTTCTAAGTTCATTCGATACCTGATCTGTCACAGAAGGTGATTTAAGTAATAGCTAATGATAACTGAAAGCAATGGCTAGATTCCAGACCTTATACCAATCTTATTGAATTCTTTCCCATTCTGGTTAAGCAAAATGGGAAGTTAGACGATTTTGTAGAGAAAACTAGAGTTTTAGAGTGGATTTTATGAAAGGAATTGTCAATTTACGTTGTGCAGCCATCGAGGCATGGTCAAGTTTATCAAGCACATCAAGTAACGCTCGCATATCACGACTCAAACGCGTTAATAAAAAGCGCGCACATTCATCACTAAGCTCTAAACCGCGCATATTGGCGCGCTTTACTAAGGCTTCGGCTTTATCATCATCACTCATAGAACGGATTTGAAATGTCGTACCCCATTTTAATCGTGACTCAAGATCCGGCAAGTTAATGTTAAGCATGTCTGGTAACAGATCCGCTGTCACTACCAAGCATTTACCCGGTTCGTTAAAACGGTTAAAAAAATTAAACAACGCTTTTTCCCACGCATCGTTACCAGCTACTAAGTGCACATCATCAATACACAACACATCAAGCGCGTCTAAGCCATCGAGCACCATAGGGCCAAAATCAATCACTTCGCGCATTGATAGCAGCATAGTCGATAGGCCATGCTCTTGAGCATGAATACAGGTTGCATACAGTAAATGTGATTTACCCGAATCTCCTAAGCCACATAAATATGTATATTGAAAAGTGGTTGCTAAACTTTTAAAAGCATTTTTTAAATGACTCACTTCCAGTGAATTTTCACCACCAAAATAAGATGCAAAGGTTTCATCATCCGGCAACGTTACCGGTAATGCCATTTGCACCGGCTCAATTGTCTGCATTACAAACCAACCCATTGATATTCTAAATCGTCTTGCGCTATTACGGGATAAAACGCACGAGGATCAACAAATGGTTGAAAAGCACGGTCGAGCTCTAAGGCTTTTTGTAAATCATGCATACTACCAGTGTGATTGATCGCAAAACTAACTACATCAGCAGTACGAGAACGAATTGTCACTTGGGTAACTACGCTTAAGCTCTGAAGCTGACGTTTAGCCAACTCAATATCGACAAAGTTAGTGGTGCCTTTTAATTTAAATACCGCTTGGGCAAGCTGCGTTGTAGAATTTGGATCAACCGCATATTCATTGGCCAAGCCAGCTGCTAAGCTGTCGATCATTAAGGCTATGGCTTGTTGTTTATCACCGCTTACTCTATTTGCTTCAAACAGCTCATCATTAGTAAAGCGCCAATCCAACAACCAAATCTCGCTGTCAGGTTGTTTGTATAAACGCGCGGTAATACTGCGTTCTGCACTATAACGGCTTGATGCCTGTTCGACTGGCGTGGAGAAATTACCCCACACCTCAGGTATTCCCACTAATGCACGGTCTTGTAAATCAAGCAACGGTACCACGACTGGCAAGCCACGTCGCGCTGCGGTGCTATAAATTAGTTGCTCTAGCTGCGGATAACTTTCTTGGGTAACAAGTTCACGACGCCAGTTATCTTCAATGGCAAGCCAAATAGCCACCAGCGGGCGACGCGTACCCCACAATGGTAAATTAAGCTCTTTGACGAGTGCATTAATTTTATTTGCTTCAAATTTAACCACGAGATTAAGTTGACCATTGGCTTTTTCGTCGTATTCAAATTTGAGCATGTAATCTGATATATCTTTACTACGTTGCTGAGCGATTGGATTTTGATCCGCATTCGGATCGCCACTAACCTTAACCAGTACATTGAGCAACGCCTCTCGGCTGGCGCTGAGTCGAGCATCGCGAGATTTGTCAGATACTTTTAATACGTCCTGATATAGATCAGTAACTTCAACAGCAGTCGCAGTAAAACTTAGGAAAATGATGATAATAGCAATAAATAATCTAGACACAGGGCATTAGTTCTTGGTTTTAAACTGTTTTGATCCTAATTCAAAGCACCCAACAAAGCAAAAATATATTTGTTAAAACCCACTTACAAATAAGTGCTTGTGATCAGTGCATAGAAGCTTCCTGCTACATGCTCCTCAAAGATCTAAATTAGCTTGCGTATTAGTAATCAGCTTATGCTTTATCGCCAGTGCTAACAATCTCTTAATTGTGCTTAACCATCCCAAATTGGTTTCTAACTCTTTCAAAAACAATTACCATTGCGCATTCTATTACAGCAACTAACGGATGCTTACATGCTCGACTTCGCAGTCCTGGGGGTATTTATACCCACCTTCTTTTTTGTCTCTATTACACCTGGGATGTGTATGACTTTAGCCATGACCTTAGGAATGAGTATTGGCGTGCGCAGAACTATGTGGATGATGATTGGCGAATTACTTGGCGTTGCTATTGTGGCTGTTGCAGCAGTCGCAGGGGTGGCAAGTATCATGCTCAACTACCCGACACTTTTTAGCGTATTAAAATGGCTCGGTGCAGGTTATTTAGTCTATATTGGGGTTGCAATGTGGCGAGCAAAAGCAACCATCAAATTAGGCGCAGACAGTAAATTAAAAGTATCTCGCCAAGCGCTATTCTCACAAGGGTTTATCACCGCGATTGCCAACCCTAAAGGCTGGGCGTTTATGATTTCCCTGCTACCGCCGTTTATAAATATTGACTACGCGATTGCGCCACAATTGAGTATGTTAGTCGCCATCATTATGCTCAGCGAGTTCACTTGCATGATGCTCTATGCCACTGGCGGTAAAAGTTTACGGCTGTTTTTAAACCAAGGTGACAATATCAAGTGGATGAACCGCATCGCTGGCAGTTTGATGGTTGGCGTTGGAGTATGGTTAGCGCTTAGCTGAGTCGCTTTATTTTAGAGCGACTATAAAAAAGCCTGCAAATGCAGGCTTTTCGCTTTCAAAGAATTTATTTACTTAACTGCAAAGCTAATTTTGACTAACCACTCGTCGGCCACTAAATGCATGCATTAATGTCATGCCATCGAGCAAATCAAGTTCGCCACCGACCGGAATACCATGGGCTATCCGCGATGCATCAACTTTATAACGGTGACAAAGCTGGGCAATATAATGCGCTGTAGTTTCCCCTTCAACTGTAGGGTTGGTCGCTAATATAACCTCGTTTATCCCACCTTGTTGCAACTTACTTTCAAGAATATCAAGGCCAATTTCATTTGGACCAATACCATCGATAGGTGATAAATGTCCCATCAATACAAAGTACAAACCTTTATACTGGCCAGTTTGTTCAATCGCCAACACATCGGTAGGTGATTCAACCACACATAAAATTCCGCTATCTTGACGTTTGGGGCTTAAACAGATTTCACACTGCGGCTGCTCTGCAAAAGTACGACACGATTGACAGTGTCCAATAGCAGTCATCGCTTTGGTAAGTGCATTACCAAGCTGAGTGCCCCCCTTACGGTCACGCTCAAGCAAATGGAACGCGATGCGCTGCGCTGACTTTGGGCCTATGCCCGGCTGACAGCGCAATGCTTCAATTAGCTGGTTTAAACTCTCTGAAAGCTGCATATTTTATCTTAAAATGGCATTTTCATACCTGGTGGTAATTGCATACCGCCAGTTACTTTACCCATGCGCTCTTGTGTTTCTTCTGCTACACGGCGAACTGCGTCATTACACGCAGCGGCAAGTAAGTCTTCAATAAGATCTTTTTCGTCTTCCATTAAACTTTCATCAAGTTCAACACGTCGAACATTATGGTTTCCAAGCATAGTTACTTTAACTAAACCAGCACCTGCTTCACCAACCACTTCTAAGCTAGCAATTTCGTCTTGGGCTTTTTGCATGCGCTCTTGCATTTGCTGCGCTTGCTTCATCATGTTACCCATTCCACCTTTAAACATAACTTTCTCTCTTTCTATTTCTAATTGCCATGAAGATAAGGGCTATTGCAGTGAATTACAATGCCTGAATACTGTTTTCATCGATAATTGCAGAAAATAGCTGCTGTAACTGTACGATATTTTCATCACCGTTGATCACATCAATTGCTTGCTGATGGCGCCCTGCATCAATCTTTTGCTGAATTAAGTAAGGCGAATCTATCACCCCAGGGGCAAAATTGATTGTCAGCTCAACATTATACCCGTAAATACTGGCCAGCGCCGCACTAAGCTTTTGTCTTAACATAGGGGTATCGAGATGTTTTTGCGATTCATCCACTTCTAAGTGCAGCTGTTGTTGTTGCTTTGAATAAATTGAATGCAAAGCAAATTGACGCATCCGCCCGCCAAGTCCCATCCGCTTAATTAAGTATGCCCACTCATCTTGTTGATGTGCAAAACGAATATCGCTGATCGGGCTTTGAAAATCATCCGGTATTTGAATATTTATTTCAGGATCAGGTGCAGCAACTACTTTTTGTGGATTAATTTGCTCTAGCAATTCCGGTGCTAAATTCTCAGTAATAGTCTGATGTTTTTCTTTAAAGTCAGGTTTCACACGCTTATTTGGGGCGATATTCGGCGTGTAACCATCAGTCTCAGGCTGACTACTTGCCCCCGTTATCTGGGGCTGTGACTTTTTTACCGCAGTACCGCGCTCAACCGCAGCTGGTTTATTCGTTGATGGCGCCACAGATGTTTTACCACCAGAGAGCGTACCTGCACCAGAAATATTTCTATCTCGTAAAATACGTGCAATTGCGGACTGCGCTTGTGCTTCTTTTTGGCTAATATCTGTGGTATCTGAATAGTCAGAGAATGAGCTGTTATTTTGTGCTGGAGCGGTTTGCTCTGCGCTATGTTGATGCTCAGGTAAAGATTGTTCTGGCGCATGCTCAAAGCCACTATGAAAGCCCTGCTCCAATGCGTTATTCATTACCTCATCATATTGGGATACTAATTGTTGCTCAAGCTCAGCATCTGAATCATGCTCATTACCATGCGCGGCTTCGTGCATAATTCCCGAATTTGTATGTGGTGCTGTGGTCACAGTTGGCTGCGTATCGACAGGTGCAATTTGCTCACTGGTTACAGAGTGTTCAGTTGTTGCAACGGCTTGTTCAGGCGCACTCACGGTCGTTTGTAGCGGTGCAGCTTGAGGCAATGATACTTGGTTATCAACAGGCTGTGGTGTTGCAGGCTTATTTTTATTGAGAATATCTCTCAATGCTGCTGAGCGAGACCGGTTGTTATCGGCCGCTGGAGCCTGCGCCGCAGTACTTGCAAGCATTTGGCTATCAACTGGTTGAAATGCCAGTAAGCGCAGCATAACCATTTCAAAACCTAAACGAGGCTCTGGCGCCCATTGTAAGTCTTTTTTGCCATTAAGCAGTAATTGATAATAAATTTGGATTTGTTGTGAATCGCAGCTCTTTGCTACTTCATTAATAAACTCGCGATTATATTCATCTAACTTGGCGGCATCGGGCACTAATTGGGTTAATTGTGCTAAATGTGTAAGGCCAATTAGATCATCTAACAAAGCAATATAATTTGGGTTTTGGGTGGCAACTTGCTCGATTTGCGCCATCAATGCATGGCCGTCTTGGGCTAATAATGCAACCAGCAAGTGCTGGCTATAATGGTTGTCCATCAACCCTAGCATTGCTTGCACCGCTTGATGCTTAATATCACCATTCGTTTGAGCAATCGCTTGATCAGTTAAACTCAATGCATCACGCATACTGCCATCAGCCGCTTTGGCGATAATTTGCAGGGCTTGAGTTTCAAAACTTAATTTTTCTTCGCCTAACACATATTCAAGTTGTTGGAGTATTTCAGGTTGCGATAACGCATTAAGATTAAACTGCAAACAACGCGATAAAATGGTGACAGGCAGTTTCTGTGGATCCGTCGTCGCTAATAAAAACTTAACGTGCTCAGGCGGCTCTTCCAAGGTTTTTAATAATGCATTGAAACTATGCTTTGAAAGCATGTGTACTTCATCGATCAGGTACACTTTGTAGCGACCGCGAGTTGGCGCGTACTGCACGTTATCCAATATCTCACGGGTATCTTCAACTTTAGTGCGCGATGCTGCATCTATTTCAAGTAAGTCAATATAACGACCAGTTTCGATATCTATACAGCTGCTACACTTGCCACACGGTTGCGCCGAAATGCCTTCATCACAATTTAAGCTTTTTGCAAAAATACGTGCGATGGTGGTTTTACCCACCCCGCGAGTCCCAGTGAACAAATAAGCGTGATGCAGTCTGTTTTGTGTTAAAGCATTAATAAGCGCTTGTTTCACATGGGACTGACCGACCAATTCATGAAAGGTCTGTGGACGCCATTTTCTCGCTAGGACTTGATAACTCATTAATTATTCGCCTTCGAATTCAACCAATTTTAGGATTTTAATCCCCATTTTTGCAATGCGTTGCTCGCCACCAAGTTCTGGTAAAGAGACTACAAATGCTGCATCTGTCGCATGACCACCCAGCTTATTGACTAATTTAGCGGTCGCTTCAATGGTACCGCCGGTTGCTAATAAGTCATCGACTAAAAGCACTTTGTCACCTGGGACAATGGCATCTATATGCAGCTCTAATACATCTTCACCATATTCTAGCTGGTAATCTTGAGAGATCACTGCACGTGGCAGTTTGCCCGGTTTACGCACTGGAATAAAAGGAATACCTAATGCATATGAAAGCGGCGCACCGAAGATAAAACCACGTGATTCAGTACCTATAATCTTGGTAAAACCTTGATCTTTATAAGCTGAAATAAATGCATTAATTGTTGCTTGAAATGCAGCGGGATTAGCCATTAGCGTAGTTACATCACGGAACATAATGCCTGCTTTAGGGTAATCTGCAATAGTAGTTATGCTATCTTTAATGATAGATGGAGTTACTTGAGTCATAATTTAAACTGTTTTATCTGTAATATTACAAAGCAGACAATTATAACATCACAAAAATGAGTTGTCGGTAAGAAGTTAAATAATTAAGTAATAAGACTGTATTATATACAGCCTTATTATAATTTAGCAGTGCTAAATTAAGAGACTGTGGTGATCCAGCCTAGGATTGCATTTAAACAGCCGATTCCTGCAAACACAGCTAAGAACGCAAGAAAATACATTGCATTAAACGGATCTTTAAAATCTTTATCTTCTGACATAGGTACTACCTTTTATTAAGCGCGACGAATTAAGGCGCACATAATAGACGATGTAAAATAATCAATAAAGACTTTAAGGGTGATTTTTTGTCACGATAACGCCACGTTCCGCCATTGCATGTAATGTTACTGTAGCACCTTGAACAAGCTGTTCTGTAGTAAATTGCGGCGCTTGTAAAGCAACTTGCTCCACCAACGAAGCTAATTTGATACTCGGTGTTGTGTCTATAATTGCCAGTAATAATGCGGTCATTGCATTGGTAGCAAGAAATTGTACTTCGTCATCGGTATCGCGATACACCACAAAATAATGAGGCTGTTCACTAGGCTGCTGTGGTTGAAAATCAACACTGATATGCTGTACAGCAAACTGATAACTTAAATTTCGCGCGCAACTACTCATATAAAGAGGCACATTACTCAGCGGTGCATTAATGATGCAATCAGTTGGATCCGCATGCGCAACCGAGACATCAAGCTCAATCCATTCATAATGAGCAAGTTCAAGCATAAAGGGGGGATCAATTTCTTGCAATTGGTAATCACTACTTAAATACGCAATAAACTCACTAGCAATATCCAAAAAATAAGGTGATTGACAATCGTGTTCAGCAAAAAATTGGCGAACTAATCTTAACCAATTGTTATCGCTGTAGAGTGTTTTCAGAACCGGAAATGCTGAGGAAATAAAGCCATTGATATTATTGAAAAATAAATCACGGTAGATCGCCATACGACGCTCTTCAATGTCATCGGGCTTTGGTTGTGTATCTGGCGCTCGAATATGCGCCATAAACGCTTGTTGGGTTTCAATAAAATTCATATCAGGCACTTTCTTTACGCTGTATTATTGCGTGCTTGGCTTGTAGTTGATGAATTATATCCAGCTCTTTGGTAAGCTCAGCGATAGCTGGAATATTAAAATCACGTTCCAATAAAGTCGCAAACACTCCATGATGTTGATAAGCACGATCAAGTAATTGCCAAACAGGGTCAATCACGTCAGCGCCGTGAGTATCAATAAGTAAATCATCCGCCTCATTGAAATGCCCTGCGACATGACCATATGCTATACGTTGCGATGGCAAGCTAGCTAGAAAATGTTCTGCATCATAACCATGATTTATCGAATTCACATAAATATTATTTACATCGAGTAATAACTTACAATCAGCTTGCTGTAATATTTCAGTGGTAAATTCTAACTCGCTCATTTGCTGACCAGGTGCGGCATAATAAGACACATTTTCGATAGCTATTTGCTGCTCGAGAATATCTTGCACCTGTTTTATCCGCCCAACAACATGGGCAATCGCAGCTTCAGTAAATGGGATCGGCATCAGATCATACATGTGGCCGCTGCCGGAACAATAACTAAGGTGCTCACTAAAAAGCTTAACATTATGTGCTTTGAAAAAGACTTTTAATGCTTTAACAAATTCAATATCTAACGGTTCAGGAGAGCCGATGGATAATGACAAGCCATGACAAACAAAATTATTTGTATCGGTCAGTGACTTAAACTGCTTAGCAAAGCGACCACCGAGTTTTAACCAGTTCTCAGGCGCCACTTCCATAAAATCAATTTGCTTTGGTATCTGCATCAGCAATTCATCGAGCATTTCTCTACGCAGCCCAAGCCCTACCATGCCAAATTCACTGTTACTAGATACAGTCATATCAACTCCTTCATTTAAAAGGGCCACAATGCGGCCCTTTTATAAACATACTACTTAGCTAAAGTGCAGGTTACTTAACTTATCTAATTAATGGCTACCGCATTTGCCTTCTTTTTTAGCTTTAGCATCGCCGCCGCACTTACCTTCTTTGTTAGCTTTATCGTGTTTAGCGTCGCCGCCACATTTTCCTTCGCCGCACTTACCTTCTTTTTTTGCTTTATCGTGTTTAGCATCGCCGCCGCATTTGCCTTCGCCGCACTTTCCTTCTTTTTTAGCTTTGTCATGTTTAGCATCGCCACCGCATTTGCCTTCGCCGCACTTGCCTTCTTTTTTAGCTTTGTCATGTTTAGCATCGCCACCGCATTTGCCTTCGCCGCACTTGCCTTCTTTTTTAGCTTTGTCGTGTTTGGCATCGCCACCACATTTGCCTTCGCCGCACTTACCTTCGCCACATTTTCCTTCTGTCGCGTCGACTTGGTAGCCCGTTACCATTTGTTGAAATTCAAACGGATTCGCTTGAACATCTGCAGAAATAAAACTTGTGCTACCTACTACTACCGCGCCTAATGTTAACGCGATTGAATTTTTTTTAAGTGTATTCATTTTATGACTCTCTCTAAACATACAAAGGTTGTACTAAGTAGACCTTGCTACAAAAATAATATTTCATTTAATCACATATTTTTATTTATTATTGATGATAACGCTACAAAGGAGTACAAAACTGGAGTTAACTATGGGAGTAAAATTGGCATTTATCAATGTTACAGGTAAAATACGCCTCCTTATGTAAAGTCAAAGTGCCCCTATCATGAAATTAGTTTTAGCGCCTATGGAAGGGGTTGTCGATTTTAAAATGCGTCAACTACTCACCGAAATTGGCGGTTTTGATTTATGCGTCACTGAATTTGTTCGTGTTATTGATGCCTGCCTGCCTGATAAAGTATTTCATCGCTATTGCCCAGAGCTAAATAATAACGGTTTCACTCGTTCAGGCACTCCTGTGCGTATCCAATTACTTGGCCAAGTTGCACACGCATTGGCTGAAAACGCAATCAAGGTAATAGAGCTTGGCTCTCACGGCGTTGATCTTAATTTTGGTTGCCCTGCTAAAACAGTCAATCGCAGTAAAGGCGGCGCCGTACTACTAAAAGATCCTGAACACATGTATGAAATCATTAAAGCAGTCCGTGATGCCGTGCCAAGCGAGCATCAAGTAAGCGCTAAAATTCGTTTAGGTTTTGATGATGACAGTAACAGTCAAGAAATTGTTGATGCCGTTGTCAGTGCCGGTGCCAATAGTATTGCCATACATGCCCGTACAAAGCGAGACGGTTATAACCCGCCCGCTTACTGGGAGAAGATTCCACCACTGATCAAAGATAAAAACATCTCCGTGGTCGCAAATGGTGAAATTTGGCAAGTAAAAGATGCACTACTTTGCCAGCAACGTAGTGGTTGCACAGACTTAATGCTTGGTCGCGGTGCATTATCGCATCCTGATTTAGCACGTAAAATAAAAGCACACTTTAATGATGAGCACTATGATGGCCTGCAGTGGGAGCATATTCTCTATCATCTGATCCATTCAGCCATACATCATGACCCAGCGAAAGATGAAAAGTATTTTGCTTCTCGTACTAAACAGTGGCTAGGCTATTTAAAGCGCCAATATAGCCAGGCCGATACTTTATTCGATGAGATCAGGCGCCTTAAAACAAAAGAAGATGTTGCAGGTGTTTTGAAAAAATATGCTATCGCACCTTAATTTGACACACATCATAGTCGGCTTTTTTAAATTAATGAATACTGCAGCATTGCTCAACGAGGACAATGACAATGATCAATGCTCAACATCACCTTCTAAGACTTAATACAGAGTTAGAGCAAGTAAGGCAGTGCTTGCTTACGACACTATCAAGCTCAAGTAACAAATCGCATCACTCGCTAGCTGAAACCTTGCACAAAAATAACCCTGAACAATGGTTAGAGCTTACGCAAAAGCAACTTGGCACTGAATATAAAGATATCATAGTACGCTTAGAACAACTTGAAGCGGCGGTCTGCCAAATCGATATCGGCCAATATGGTTATTGCTGTGACTGTGAAGAAAAAATTGACTCGCAACGGCTGAATGCCGATCCAACAGCGCAGCGCTGTGGCAACTGCGAGCCAAGGCTATAAAAATCAGCAAGCGGACTTACGAAGTTGTTAAAAGTGTTGCAAACGCAAAACTTTGCGCCGGATAAAAAATGATATCAGCCACTAAATAATCGACTTGTTGTGGCGTCATTTTCAGCCGTTTAAGCAAATTAACTTTCGCTTGTTGGACAGTCCAAGCATGGTAATGTATGCCAAGATCGGTTTCCATCATAGCTAACCAAAAAGTACGCTCTTCATTACTTAGTCCTGTTGCAGCTTGCCCAGCATAGCCTATCAGACTCTGATAATCTTGTGCCCAATCAAAGCCAACAAGCTTTTTATTAGACAATGCAAAACGCTGTGCAAGCACGGAATAGCGATGATCAACTGCTACATGGATAGAATATGCTTCTTGCTGCATTTCCTTCAACTGAGATTGTACTGCTACTAGCCAATTTATTGGTGCTTTAGTGACGCCTGAGAAGTAATTTAACTTACTTTGATACCAAGACCCACCATTTGATATGCCATGTAAACCAACACTACCTCGGGGTGTATAGAGAGCTAAATAATCATTAAATTCAGTTAGAGTGTGTTTAAGATTTTCTGGAAGATCAACGCGAGCAAGATTTTTAGTTACCTGCGCTTGTAAGGCATTAAGCTCGATTGAGTTGAGTCTAAGTTTGCTCTCTTTAGCAAGTATTAACTGCTGCTGGGTAAAACTAAGCCAATTGTTTATGTTTGCAGTAATATCGTGTTGCTGGTTATAGGCAAGCATGTTATCGAGCACAGGAATATACACCGGCCACGTAAAGTAACGCTGCGGAAAACGCTCTGCAATAATGAGGTAATCCAATGTGCGCTGAGCGACAGGAGTTAATTCAAGGGTTTGCATTGCTTGATATATGCTGTGGCGCTCTTTTAAATACGCATCACTGAATGGAAACTGTTGCTCGTTAACTGGTTTAATTTCACCTGTTGGTCTTAAAAATTGATTTAGTGTTTGCAACGCTTGCTGAGCTTGCTCTTTACTTTGATACTGATTATTCGTATCACCACATGCGCTCAAGAAAAGCGCTAAGAAGCATATCCATATTAGGTGTTTTATCATGAGTTAATCCAATAAAAAAAGCCCCATAGGGGCTTTTTATAAATTGCTATAGCGAATTAAAGTTAAATCTTAACACCGTTGCGAGCGGCTTTATCTTTAATAAATACAGACCAACCTTTCGCAAACTTACGCGTGCGAGGGTCATCCATTGCTTTAGTAATTGCAGCATAAGCTTGCTTATACTTTTCTTGATAGTAATAAGCTTCCGCTAAATCTGAATAAATAGTTCCTTTCTTATCAGAACCAAATTCAAGCGCCTTGTTCAGACGAACAACGGCAGCACTATAATTTTGCGATTGTAAAAGTAATGAACCTGCTTTGCGATAAAGCTCAGCATCGTCATCAAATTTTGCCGCTTCTTCATAGTACTTAGCTGCTTTTGCAATATCTTTTGAGCGATGGTAGTTACTTGCCACTGCACTGATATTTTGTTTATTACGCTTCACAATCTTATCATCGATAGACTTCTCTAAAACCTTAGCGGCTTTATAAGGGATCTCATTCAATGAATAGAAGTTAGACAAAACTTTATAATCAACTTCAGTTTCAAAATAACCGTTTTTGTAAGCTACTTCCATCGTCGCAAGACCAGTTTTGTAGTCTTCCGTCTGAAGGTAGTATTTACCTAAACTTACCCATGCTTTTTTATCATCTGGCCAGATACGAACAATTTCTTCACCAATTTTAACCATATTTTTATAGTCTTTAAGTTCAAAATAAGAACCTAATTTTAATTGGTAAGGGCCTTTATTAGGCTCTTTTTGAAGTTTAATTGCTTTATCTGCAGGTGCAAAAACATCTTTGAACTTTTGTAACTGGTAATTAGCTTGGGCTATACGAGTATAAACCGTTGCATCTTCTTCACCAGTAAAGTCCATCCATGCAACATAAGCATCTTTGGCTTTTTCATACTGCTCAGTACCAGCATACATATCGCCTAATGTTTTTAAACTTTGTTCTTGATCGGCAAAGTTCAAAACATCAGGGGCAACAGCTAATTTTAAGTAACCAATCGCAGTTTTGTACTGCTCTTTCTGGCCATACATACTACCTAAATAGCGATTAACTGTTGCTTTGTCGAAATCATCAGAAGCATCGATCTCTTTCAACATGGCAATTGCTTCGTCTAGCTTTTCTTCGTTATATAAGTCAAACGCTTTTATAACTTTTTTACCAGTGCGCTCACCCATGATTCTAGTTTTTGCTTTCTTCCGCGCTTCAATTTTCGCGGGATCTGGCGCTGCTAGAACCGGTGCAGTAAATACTGCACCCGAGAAAGACATAAGTACCGCAAGTGCTGTTACTTTAGATAAATTTCTCATTACTTGCCTCCTTAATTGCCTTGGTTAATTTTAAAGTCTAGCTGAACTTGTAAGCCAACTTGCTTTTGTGGCTTACCGTCAATAATTTTAGGACGGTATTTCCACTTGCTCAAGGCGCGTTTAGCTTCTCTATCGAAAATACGTTTAGGGTCTGCGTCGATTACTTCAACATCAGTAACCCCACCCAATTCATCGATTGAGAATGAAAGTTGTACCCAACCTTCTTTGCCATCACGTGCTGCTTGTGTTGGATATTTTGGTTCAATACGAACGATTGGTGTCGCATCACCGTCTCGTCCGAATGCCCCTGGACCACTTAGACCACCTGCCGAACTTCCCACATTAATGCTTGGCATGTTAAATGACATAGCACCTGGATTTGGGTTGTTGTTTTCCGGCTGTGGCGGCTGCGGTTTAGGCGGCTGCTTTGGCGGTGGAGGCGGCGGAGGCGGTACTCGCTTCCGTTCCTGCACCTTAGATTCAGGCGGATTCGTCATAATTTCGACTATGATCTGCTCTTTTTGTTCCGTATTACGGTCAGCCCCACCAGAGATGAGGAAGGCCATGAAGTAGAACAAGCCGAAAGTAACTGCCCCACCTGCAATCAGTGAAAACAGAAAACGAATCATTACTGATCTCCAGCTATTGAAATTCTCAGGTTGTCGCCCGTCGCTTTGATCTGGTCCATAACTTTAACCACTACGCCGTGTTTTGCATCTTTGTCAGCTTGCAAAATTACAACTTCAGTAGGTTGTTCTGCTAATAAACTTTCAATTTTTGCTGAAACACGTTCAACATCAACTTGCTGTTTATCAATCCAGATTTCGCCGTTGTCACGAATTGCAATAAAAATGTTAGCATTTTTTTGCTTCGTAGCTTGGGCCGCTTTTGGTTTATTGACCTCGATACCAGCCTCTTTAACGAACGATGTAGTTACGATAAAGAAAATAAGCATGATAAATACGATGTCAAGCATCGGTGTCATATCTACCGTTGCATCTTCTTCTTCACGAAAACGTTGTTTACGTGCCATATTTAATTCTCTCTCTAGTGATGAGGCATACTATCAACAAGCTTGGCTTTCACCATTCTCGCTCTTGCCTCAAGGCGTGAGCTAAAGAATACTCCAGATAATGCCGCAACCATTCCAGCCATTGTTGGGATTGTTGCCATTGAAATACCTGATGCCATTAAACGTGCATTACCTGTACCTTGGCTTGCCATGGTTTCAAAAACCGCGATCATGCCTGTTACTGTACCAAGTAAGCCAATTAAAGGACAAACAGCTACTAATGTTTTAATCAACAACATACGCTGATCTAATTTTTCAGACGCTTCAGAAATCCATGCTTCACGGATTCTGTGTGCGTACCAAGACGTAGTGTCTTGGCGGGCATCCCACTTTGCTACAATTTCCGACGATAAACGAGGAAATTCTGCAAGTAAGAACCAATAGCGCTCAATCATTAAAACCCACATAAGAAAGAGTGCTATCGCGACCACGTATAAAACCTGGCCGCCTGTGCCAACAAAATCCCTGATAGATTCCCAGATCTCCATCAGGACTAGCATTAGGCTTTCTCCTTCTCCGCGTGAGTAGCAATAATACCTGCGCTTTGCTCATCAAGGATGTGTAATACCGACTTACTACGACCCGCAACAACAGCGTGAAGAAGAATAAGTGGTAGTGCAGCAATTAGACCTAGCGCAGTAGTTACAAGTGCTAGAGAGATGTTACCTGCCATGATCTTCGGATCACCTGTACCGAACAATGTGATTGTTTGGAACGTTAAGATCATACCGATTACCGTACCTAGTAGACCAAGTAACGGGGCGATTGCAGCAAGGATTTTAATGATATTGATACCAGCTTCAATGCGTGGCGTTTCACGAAGAATCGCTTCATCAAGTTTAAGCTCAAGGTTTTCAACATCTTGCGATTTATTGTCATGATACACTTTAAGAATACGACCCAGTGGGTTATTTGTATTCGGTGTAGACACGTTTTTAAGCTGGCTATTAATCTTACTACGAGTAAGTGTAAGGTCAATAAAGCGTACTAGTGTGATTAAGATACCTAAACCTAATAACGCAGTAATGATGTAACCAACTACGCCACCTTGGTGGAAGTATTCATCAAGTGTCGCTTTTTGTGTATTGATACGTAAGATAGCACCACGAGTCGGATCCACGTATACACCAGCATAGTTATCAGAAGACGTATTTTCTAAGTCTTTAATACCAGCAAGGATGTAACCATCAGGCTGTTTACCTAAAGGCTGAATTGATTTAGTTTCAGGCGAATAGATTAAGTAGCCATCGTCTGTTACTAAGTTGAAGTTACCGATACGTGTTACTTTCTTAACTGTCGCGTTACCGTCAAGACCTGCAACTTCAGTTTCGAATGTTGAAACTTTAGCTGACTCAGTCATTTCAGTTTGTAGTGAAATCCAAAGCTCTTCAAGTTCACGAACTGTTGGTAGTTCTTTAGCAGCAGCTAATGAACGTAAGATTTCAGCACGGCCAGGTTTTTCAGCAGAAACAAGTGATGCTTCGATTGAACCAATTGCATCTTGCGCAGCACGACGTACAACACCAAACATTTCACCCAACGTACCTTGTGCGCTTTGAAGAGCAGCCTCTTTCTCAGCTAAAGTATTTTCGTTTTGTGCATATTCTTTAGTTAAACGATCGCCACGAGCTTTTTCAGCAGCTAATTGGCTTTTTGCTTTATTAAGTAACGCTTGCTTATCAGCACGATCTGATAAGAATTCTTGCTCACGTTGCTTATTGATTTTGCCTTCAGATATACGCTCTTGCTTTACTTGCTCAAGAATTTTATCTAAAGCAGTGGTATTTGCATGTGCATTAAGCGCGGTACCTGCAGAAACAGATAGTACTGCTGCAACAGCAAAACCTTTAAATAGTTTCTTCATTATTGATTACTCCGCGCCAAAGATTGGTAGTTTAACAAGTTCTAATGTCGCTTGCTTACGCGCCATACGAATAACTTCTTTAACAGGTTTTAGGTATTCATCACCTAATTCTTTCCACTGTTTAGTATTGTTATCCCATACCCATGCGTGCTTTAAGTCAAACGATTGAGCAACGTAAGTGATACGACCAAGTTGGCCGAAATCAACGTTAATGCTCTTGCCATCAACTTCTAAAGTACCTTGTGAAGCAGCTACTAAAGAGCTATATGCAGCTTCGATAGTGTACGCTTCTAACACTTGACGGAACTTCTCTGAAGTAGTAACAGAAGAAGAAACCATTGTTTCACGTAATCTTTCAACACGCGCCAAACGATTGTCACTGTTAAACGGAACGTCCGCTTTGATGAATTGCTCGAGCGTATCGATCATGCGATACATCAAAGGCACAACGTTTTGTTTTGTGTTGTCGATCGTAGCGATTTGACGGTCAAACGATTCAATTGACGCGTTTTGGTCAGCGACCAAACGGGCAACGTGATCGTTGTATACTTTTAATAGCTCAGATTCATCAACAACGCTACGGTACTCAGCTAATAGCTCTTGAGTTTGACCATATACATTGTCAATTTTAGTTTGAGACTTAACCGCAGCCGTTTGAATTTGTAGACCTGCTTTTTGCACGTCATTCAAAGGATCTGCAATCACATTGCTGCTTGCGAATGCAAAAGCGCCAACCAACGCAGTTGCTACAAGACTCTTTCTGATTTTAACAGACATAGTTCCCAACCAATTAAGTAATGTTACTTTTATAATTTAATTACCTCCCGAAGGAGACAACCCTGATATCTTTTAATAGATATCAACCCTCCAATAATGCTAAATGCAATGCACGCTGTCAACTTGATGTTTGGAATTAACCATAAATAAATTAATTCAATCATTGCAAACTAAAACACAAAAAACAAAGGATTAACATAAATGTAACAGAGGTGGATTTTCATATAGGATGAAAGCCGCTTACTAACAACAGTTTTACCTCCCTTAATGAAAGAGAAAACATTAATGTAACATTTTATGTGTAATCAAGCAGGGTTAAAAAAAGTTCATAATAATTTCGAATAAGCGTAATCATTCAGTAAAAAAGCCTTTTTATGCAGCAATAACCTAGGTGTTTCGTACAAAAAACAAGCGCCCGACCTTTAAAAGAAAACGTAGCCGCAATTTTACAAACAGAAGTTATATTTGTTTTTTTATCTACAAGACTTAAAGGCGCACTGTAAATGTTACCAATATATTCGAAATAATAACGCTATATACCCAATTTCTTTTATACCGATTACTAACCGTGCCAAACTTGTCTATGAACAATCAGAGGTAAAATAGCATTATCTAATTAAATACTAATTTATACCAATCGTGTTAAGTTACTGACCATTTATAGCGACATATAAATACAGTGATAACAAGGCGTAACTTTTGACATGTAATTGTTCTACTTGAAAAAATTATAACGCAGTTAGCGCTTTATTTAGCTCGCTAGAATGGTTAAATATTTAAGTCGATTGGTATTAATTAAAAACATCATCGTTATTGGTGTTGAGTAGCTGACTAACTGTATACAGTTGGTATAAAAAGTTTATTGAGGGACGCAAAGATGTACACCGCTTGTATTGAGCAGCATTTGGTCTAGTGAAATAGCATTCAGAATTTAGTGTATATTTATTGAATTTAAAAAGTAGCGGTAGAAAGTTTATTTTAAAAAAGAATTTGATGAGGGGGAAATTATGGTGAAACAGAGTCCTGTTTCACCAAGTTGAACCTAGGTTCACATAATAAAAATTATGCTAATTCTACGTTCTCAGCTTCAGGGCCTTTTTGGCCTTGCTTGATGCCGAAAGACACTTGTTGGCCTTCGCTTAGAGTGCGAAAACCTGAGCCTGTAATAGCGCTGAAATGTACGAATACGTCAGGACCATTTTCTTGTTCAATAAAACCGAAACCTTTAGCTTCGTTGAAGAACTTAACTTTACCAGTAACCGTGTTTGACATACCAAATTTTCCTGTAAGTCAATAATTAAAATTCAGCCAGATTGGCTATATCCTCCCTGAGTGAATGCCCAATAAATCGCTGGGATAAAGTACAGGAAGAAGTAATAACCATTAACCGGAAACCTTACACGCCGCACATTAACCAAAAAATTCAATACGCAAAAACTCAAAGCAAGTTAAGGTTAACACAATATAATTGTTTTAGCTCTATTAATTCAGAATTATTTTAATGCTTTTAACATCAACTCAATAAAACTGTTCAAGTGATTAATTTTAATACAAAAAGCACACCTTTCTCAGCTGTGCTTTACTTACTCTATGGTTATTTGATCAGCCAATCAATTGTACTTTCGGCTTTAATTGGCACCACGTGATCATTTCCTAATGGGTAACTTGCTGGCACTGTCCATGGTTGCTTTATAAGGGTAACAGTATCTGCATTACGTGCTAAACCATAAAAGTCTGGACCAAAATGACTTGCAAAGCCTTCAAGCTTATCAAGCGCTCCGGCCTCCTCAAATGCTTCAGCGTATAACTCAAGTGCAGCATGAGCGGTGTATGCACCGGCACATCCACATGCGGCTTCTTTTTTATCTTTATAATGCGGCGCCGAATCTGTACCTAAGAAAAACTTAGCACTGCCACTGGTCGCAGCACTAATAAGTGCTTGTTGGTGTGTATTACGCTTTAATATTGGTAAACAGTAGTAATGTGGGCGGATCCCTCCCGCTAACATATGATTACGGTTATACAATAAATGATGTGCAGTAATGGTTGCAGCCACATTATCAGAGGCATTATTTACAAAATCAACGGCATCTTTAGTGGTGATGTGTTCAAGCACAATTTTTAAATCTGGGAAGTCTTGTACAACATCCACTAAAATAGTTTCTAAGAATACTTTTTCACGATCAAATATATCAATCGATGAATCTGTCACTTCACCATGGATCAGCAATAACATACCGACTTCTTGCATGGCTTTTAATGCTGGGTAAATCTTTTTAATTGATGTTACACCAGAATCAGAATTTGTTGTCGCACCTGCTGGATACACTTTAGCAGCAACAATTTTACCAGTTGCATGTGCTTTTTTAATCTCATCCGCGCTCGTATTATCTGTTAGATAAAGCACCATTAATGGCTCAAAATTTCCTTGTGGCCCTGCCGCCATAATACGGTCGCGATACGCTAAAGCAGTTTCAGTACAGGTTGCCGGAGGAACTAAGTTTGGCATAATAATAGCGCGTCCCATATAGCGGCTAATATCACGCACTGTATCTTTTAGTTGATCCCCATCACGTAAATGAACATGCCAGTCATCTGGACGAGTGATAGTTAACGTTGACTGAGTGTCGAAGGCTTGCTTTGTCATTACTTGTTTCCTCGGCTGAATTTAGTTGATCATATGCATATGCCCTATCTGAGTAAAGATTTTATTGCGGTTTTTCCTGATGCTTTTTATCAACAGATAGAATGAAAACACTGGTTCATCAATCGTTTGGCGTGCGTTTACCTTTACAAACATACCTCGTTAATTTTATTTATTCTTTGTCTAAACGTTAACATTCCGTTAATCTATAAGTATATCAATGACACAAAACGGTATATTCACGCGTGGCATATGCAGAATAAAGTAGACTTATCTTCAGCGCTTGATGCAAAAACCGAGCAACTGAGTATTATTAATCAGTTTTCTTCAAGCTTATTACAGTTAGATAAACTCGATGAATTATTCGACTACGTGACCACTGAAGTAGTTAAGCGGTTAGGCTTTGTCGATTGTGTTATTTATATTGCCGATGAAAGTGCTACAACCTTACATGAAGTCGCATCAATGGGAGTGTCACCTGCAGATAGTAACTATGCCGTAGAACGAAAAACTATCGCATTTAATCAAGGCATTACTGGTTATGTTGCTTCTACAAGTCGCGCTGTTATCATTGGTGATGTCAGTACTGATAGCCGTTATATCGCAGATGTACGCCCTGCAATGTCTGAACTATGCGTACCATTAGTTTATAAGCAGCAGGTTTTAGGAGTTATAGACTGCGAGCACCCGGTGCGTAACTATTTTAGTGATGCCCATCTTGAAATTTTAACCACCGTTGCGCATTTACTCAGTGCCAAAATAAATCAGGTCAATACTGTTGAGAACTTGCAACAAACGGTGAGTAAATTAAATGCTGCACAAAAGCTAGAAGGAACGCTCTTACAAATAGCAAATTTAACCTATCAAGCCAATGACTTAGATACTTTTTTAGAAGCATTGCATGGCATTATGACCAACTTGCTACGCGCTGATAACTTTTTGGTAGGGCTATACAACAAAAATATCGATATCCTCGATATTGTTTACATTGTCGAGGAAGGAGTACGTTCAAATGCTCATAAAAAAATATCAAAAGAGCAACTAAAACATACCGCATCCTATTACCTTTTAAATTCCGAACAGCCATTACTATTAAATAAAAAAGAATATCAACAACATATAAATGATGGCCATTTTAAAATGGTAGGCCGCCAGTCAGAATCTTGGCTTGGTGTTCCATTTAAAGTAAGCGAACATATAAGTGGTGTGATCGTAGTACAAAGTTACGATAAAACTCACCATTATAATGATCATGACCGCGCTCTACTGACGTATGTCAGCCGCCAAATTAGTATGGCTATCGACAGACAACTATCTCGCCAAGCACTTGAACATCGCGCTTTGCATGATGAATTAACTGGGCTTGCTAATCGCTCTTTACTGATTGACCGCATTAAGCACGGCATCTTACGGCTAACTCGAACACCCAAAGGGCGATATCATGCGTTGCTGTATCTAGATTTCGACCGCTTCAAAAGCATCAATGATTCTTTAGGGCATGAAGTGGGCGATCACTTTTTAATCGCCATTTGTAAGTTAATTAAAGGCACAATTCGAAATACCGATACATTCGCACGACTCGGTGGTGACGAGTTTGCTATTTTTATGGAAAACATCACTCATAAAAACCAAGTTAATGATGCATTAAAGCGGATTAAAAAAGTACTCGCTAAACCACTTAATATTGATGGCCATTTACTGCAAGCTTCTACTAGTATTGGCGTTGCATTTTGCGAAAACGAAAATGATAAAGCCTATCAGTTATTACAGCATGCAGATGCTGCAATGTACGAAGCTAAATCAACAGGCCGTGGCCAAGTCAGGTTTTTTAATAACACCATGCGTAAAAAGCTTAAAAGTCACGCAGATATAGAAAATGATCTACAACATGGCATTGAGCATCATGAATTTGAGTTATATTATCAGCCGATCTTTGCTATACAGCAATGTAACGTTGTAGGTTTTGAAGCGCTCGTTCGTTGGCACCACCCACGCAAAGGCTTTGTTTCACCTAATGATTTTATTTCAATAGCAGAAAACACTGGGCAAATAATTAATCTCGACCTGCATTTATTAGATCTGGCAGGAAAACAAATAGCTGCGTGGCAACAACAAGGTAAACGTTTCTTGCGTGTGACGGTGAATGTTTCCTCACGACACTTTGCAAGTGTAGACTTTATCTCGCAAATTCATGCTATTTATAATAAATATGAGCTAGCATTAGGCTCCTTATGTTTAGAGATCACCGAATCAGGTTTGATCGAAAACTTAGAATTAGCAACCAAGATAATTGAAGGGTTAGCGCCATTAAAAGTAAAGTTATGTTTAGATGATTTTGGCACCGGATACTCTTCTTTGGGTTACTTACACCAACTGCCAATTCATGTGCTAAAAATTGATAAGAGCTTTATTGACCGTCTTAAAGACACCGCCACGCCATTAGTTGATGCCATTTTGTCATTGGCATCATCACTTAAGTTAGATGTTGTAGCCGAAGGAATTGAAACGCAAGAGCAACTAGCCATATTGCAAAAAACTCAATGTGATTTTGGCCAAGGCTTCTTAAAAGCCAAACCCCTGCCCGCCGCTCAAGCAATTTTATTGATTGATAAACCACTTTAAAACAACCATAAAAAAGCCCTGATTAATCAGGGCTTCTTGCAAATAAAAAACAGGCAGAATCAGCCAACCAACCAATGTGCCATCAGAGCAATAACGGGTAACGTGATCAAGGTTCTGAGAATAAATATTACAAACAATTCAAATATATTTACTGGGATTTTACTACCCAATAAAAGCGCGCCCACTTCTGACATGTAAATTAACTGGGTTACACTCATTGCCGCAATAATAAAGCGAGTAACATCACTTTCAATCGTGCCAGCAGCTAAGATTGATGGAATAAACATATCCGCAAAGCCAACCATGATCGTTTGCGCGGCAGCTTCTGCTTCTGGTATTTGTAATAACTCTAAAAATGGGATGAACGGTTTACCTAAATAAGCAAATATCGGCGTATATTCAGCAATAATTAATGCGAATGTGCCCACAGCCATCACTACAGGTAATACTGCAAACACCATATCTAATGCGTTGTGAATGCCTTCTTTCATTGTACCTGCAAAGCCCGGTGAGTTTTTAGCTTTGTGCAGCGCGACATGTAGGGCATGTTTAAACACATTTTTGCCATGCGGCACGCGCTCTTTGTGCTGATCAGGCTGACTACCATCAATATATATATCTTTCTTAAAGCTCAATGGCGGTATGCGTGGCACGATCAGCGCAGCAACAACTCCCGCTAAACAAACCGTTAAATAAAATGGGGCAAATAATTTTTCTAGTCCTACTTGGCCTAATACCACCAAACAAAACGTAATTGATACCGCAGAGAATGTAGTACCGATAATCGCAGCTTCACGCTGAGTGTAATGCTTTTCTTCATATTGGCGCGCGGTCATTAAAATACCCACACTGCCATCGCCTAACCAAGAGGTTGCACAATCAACAGCACTTCGTCCTGGCACGCCAAATAACGGGCGCATTACTCTAGTTAATAACGTGCCTACTAGCTCCAGCAAACCAAAATTTAACAATAAAGGCAGTAATAAGCCCGCTAAAATAAACACCGAAAATAGCACTGGTAATAAATCTTTTAGCACTAAGCCACCGGTACTTCCTGATGTAATACCATCGAAAAGCGGAATTAAAAACTCTGGTAATGTCGATTTAAAATCCGGATTATTAATGCTTAAAACCGTTAAGATAATAAACGCCATACCAAATAAACGGATCACTAGCCAAAGCCAATGCACATCAAAAAGATGCTTTAAAATAGTAGATTTCATTAATACCGCAGGCTTAAAAACCTTGAATATCAATGATAAAACACCTGTAGTACAAATAATTAATGTAATCAACGTATCGGCATACGATGTAATATGAGCTTGCACCGCTTTTGCCATAACAGCGATAGGAATAGTCATTGCCCCGTCCATTGGCACTGGAGTCATGAATAAGAGAACCCCAATCAGAGACGGAACTAAAAAATTAAACCATATCTTAAAGTCAAACTGCGGGTGAGAGGAAGTTAGATTAGACATTGTTTTCAACCTGTAAAAACCACAAAAAGAGCAAAAGCTCTTTTTGTGGTGTTATTATTATTTATTATTAAATTTTAATACCGCGTTGACGCAAAGCACTTTCTAACGCTTGTTGTAAGTCATTCATCGTACCAGGCTCTAACGTTGTGCCTTCATCGTCCATCCACGTTAAGCTAGTACCACCTTCTTTGGTGCGACTGACTAAAATTTGATATTGGCCATTTTCAATCGGTAATTCAGCAAGCTCTTCACCCCAAATTGAATCCCAAACACTTGATTCAGGTTTGTTGTAATCAGCTGTGATCAAACCACGATCTTGGTCAATTTCAACAATCGTAAACGACAAGCGCTCAAGGAACCCTGAGAAACGATCAAATATTAATGAGTAATCCTGTTCCGTTACCAGCGCCGCATTACCTTTATTGTCAAAGCCCATTTCCAACGAAATAATGCCATGTTGTTTGCGAATTTCAACTTCAAGTTGACGATAACGATAATCAAATTCAGCCACAACTTGATTTAGTGCACGCACTTCTAGTTGCTGTTGCAAAATTGGCGTCAATGGCACATCTTTACTATTGTATTCCGCTAGCTTAGCGCTTAACGAAGCAGTACGCTGATGTGACTTCTCTTCAATAGTAAAAATAAAACGTTGCTCAGATACAGCGGTATCGCTATTCCACAACCAACCTTCCTCGGGTTTGATAATCGCATACCAGTCAGTTTCAATCGAACCTAATGACTTATCTTGTTTGATTGCCTTTGTTTGATGCTCAGTTAACACAGCGTGTACTGAATCCCAAATAAACTCATCTAAATTTGCAATACCATCGTTTTTATCAAAATAAACGCGTGCTTGTTTATCACCTTCTTCAACCCAACTGCCTTTTGCCACAGTTAATACTTGTGCTGGGGGACGATAGTTTGTTGAATCCGGATCATTATTATATTCTGCCACATCCATTTTATAAATGGGGTCTAAAGCTGGCTGAGCCAATTGTCCTGGCACTTGTACCGGCTCACTGGCACGGTAATTACGTTTTTGATGCGCTTCGTCAGTGAACACACCACATCCTGACAAGCTAACCAATACGCTTACAGCAAGCGCTTTTGGGATCCAATACTGCACAGATAATTCTCCTTAGCATACCCTTAATTGTTTTAACAAATATATGAGTGGGTTATGCCGATTTGGTTCAGTGTAAAGCCAATATTAACTTTACGTATCTTGTTTTTATGCAAACCCCGTTACTTTAGGGCACGGCTAAACGTAAATGTAAGCCAGTCTATATGCAAAATTTTAACTATGGTACTTTCCCATGCCACTAAAAACAAGAAACACCGTGCTTTAATAACAGCTTAATTATCTCGGCCTGTAGTTTAGCGATTGTTTTGTGTTAAACTTCGCCGCCGTGTGGTGGTAATTGCCGGCTCAGCTTACTCTGATTGTTATTAATAATATAACCTAGGTACTTGAATTCATGACTGCTTTTTCAAATCATCAGATCGTTTTAACTGCTATTGGCGATGATCGCCCTGGTATTGTCAGTGAATTAACCCAATTAGTCAGTGACTGTCACTGTAATATTATTGATAGTCGCATTGCCATCTTAGGCAATGAATTTACATTTATTATGCTGTTATCAGGTGATATGTCGGCAATCAGCCGCATTGAACACACCCTGCCCCTCAAAGGCATGGAGCTGGGCTTACTCACTATGATGAAGCGGACAGCCAGTCATACTCAAAGTGAATTTTGTGCCGGCTACACCCTCGAATATACAGGTATCGACACACCAGGCACGTTAAGTAAAGTTACCCGCTTTTTTGCCGACAACCACATTAGTATTTGTTCTTTAAAGTCAGATACCTATGACGAAGAAAAAGATACAAAAATGCGCTGTGAACTGGAGTTTAACATTCCTGTTGAGGTTGACATTGATACGTTTAAAGTCCAATTTGAAGATCTGTCGCGTACTCTAAACGTAGATTACATATTTCGACGCATTCGCTAAGGAGCAAAGCATGAACACAATTAATCCATTACAAGCCGGTGACAAAGCACCCGCTTTTAGCCTACAAAATCAAGATGACGAAACAATCGTCCTTGCAGAGCTATTAAAAGAGCAGCAAGTATTAGTGTACTTTTATCCAAAAGCATCAACACCTGGTTGCACCGTGCAAGCTGAAAACTTACGTGATGAAAAAGCCGTGTTAGCACAGCTAAATACCCGCGTGGTTGGTATCAGCCCTGATCCGGTAAAAAAATTAAAGAACTTTGAAACCAAAAAAGAATTAAACTTTGACCTACTTTCAGACGAAGATCACGCGATTGCAGAAGCATTCGGCGTATGGGGCTACAAAAAGTTTATGGGTAAAGAGTACGACGGTATTCACCGTTTAAGCTTCTTGATCGGCCAAGACGGAACAATAAAGCACTTTTTCGATAAATTTAAAACCAAAGACCATCATCAAGTGGTGCTGGATTATTTGACTAAATAATCGGTGCTAGGTGCTAGGTGCTAGGTGCTAGGTGCTAGGTGCTAGGTGCTAGGTGCTACAGAGTTGAACTTAAGCGTTGCCTATTGGCAACGCTTTTTTTATGCACGAGAGTACGAAATAAAAGCGCACCTACAACATACTTGTAGTTGTTATTAAAAAACTACTTTTTTACATGACATCGCTAACGGTTTTACTATCAACAAATTGTTCAAAACTGATGATCTTACCCTCTTTGAGTATCCATAAATGGGCGACTCTGGCCTTAAAAAATTTGCCTGTGGCTTTATTGGTTCCGCTATAGCTACCATAAGCAAACACCTTGTCGCCAGCAGCAACATAGTCTTCTACCGCAAAATTATAACCATTCCATTCACTGCCTAACCGTACAAATACTTTTTTTTCAATTTCATCAAAGCCTTGGTAGGTTCCGGCATATGGAAAACCAGCGGCTTCCGTCCATTGTGTTTCGTTTGTTATATAACGCTTGAGGTTTTTACCGTTTTCTTCTGAGGTCTTACCTTCATAAGTACTTTTTACAATATCAAGATTGGTCATCGATTTAGTCTCCAGATTAAAACTATTGTAATGTTCTAATGACGATATTTTGGCAGTGGTACTGCATGCTTGAAGCATAGCCAAAGCCATTACTATCGTGATTACTCGCTGAATTTCCCCCATGAAATGAAGCCTGTACAAAGAGTTGAACAGACCTTTCAAACTGCAAGCAGCTTGAAAAGCCCTAAATAAATTTAAGCTGTAGTAATTAGCCCCAAGGCATCTCGCCCATAATAACTTTGGCACTTAACGCCAATACGCTATCGCCGCCAATATTTGGATAGCTTGCTTTCATTTTACTCATCAATTCACTTGAATTAGCTGAAGACTTGGCTGCAGCTTCAAAGTCTTGAATGTATTTGCGAGTAAAGTGCACCGCTTCAATAGTCAATGGCTTATCACCTAACATATGACCAGAGATCACAGTTTTAGGATGCAGCTGCTTAATAACATCAAGGGTTTTATACCAACTTTGACGTGATTCAGGTGTTTGCGTATCTGCTAAAAAAACATGCATGTTGTTAAATACCACAACACCACCCAACATAGTTTTAGTCGAAGGGATCCATACAAAAGTATGTTTTGGATCATGACCGTCAAGACCAACAATATTCACTTTTTCACCATCAACCAATAAGGTGTCGCCTTGCAATACTTCTGGCAAAACTAGTTTTTGCGGTGCGTTTTCTTTAAGAATTGGCCCCCAATAAGCCTTTTTAGGCGCCATTGACGCTTTAATATAATCTCGGGTTTTAGCAGTTGATAATACCTTAGCATCAGGATAGGCCTCGGTGATCACGTCTAAGCCAAAATAATAGTCAGGATCACCATGACTAATGTAAATAGTGGTTAATTTTTTACCTGATTTTTTAATCAACTCAACCACTGATTGTGCATCATTACGCTGAAATTGCGCATCAACTAAAACCGCTTCGGTTGGACCGCTGATCAACACCGAACTAACTGGGAACGTGCTTTTTTGTTGTGGATTAAACACACTGGTTTCAAGTGTTGCACTAACCGCATTGGCAGATACTGCCATCATTGTAGCAAGCGTGCTTGCCTGAATTAATTTAGATAAAAATGTCATAGTAGCCTCTAAAATGTCGCTCATTTAGCGAGTAAATTGGGTGTTTTTAAACGTGTAAAATTATTGGTTAATCAATCGTATTAATTAATTGTTTTACATAAGCTAACCACTGCTGTGGCTGACCGTAATAACGCGAGTGGTCTAATTTAGTAAATGCGCCATCGCTGTGCTCAAACGCAAGTGTTGGAAACCCACTACCGCCAACTAAATTCAACATCTGCCGCGCTTTAATTATTTGCTGCTGCGTTTTTTCGCCACTAAAAAGGTCAAACGCATTTAAAAAAGCCCTAGAGCTAGCACCAAGTTGAGTGGCTATGTTAGCTAAATTAGCTATATCAGACTGAGAACGGCCAAGTACAAATTGATCAACTTGCATTCTATGCAGCATGGCAACAGTATTAAGACCTAAAGATCCACCAGCTAATAGCGCCGTGATCGGCGTATCTGAATCTAAAATTCGCTGCTTATCATCTAATAACGTTTCATAATAAGTTGGACTAAATACTTGCCCCGTTAAACTCGTGATCCTGTTATCCATGGCGATTATTTGCTGATGAAAATCAGCTGATAACTGACGTTTATTAGCCCCTGAAAATAAGCCGCCGCCATACAGCTTAATATCTATTGTTGTTAATTGAGTGAGCTCATCAATCAGCGGTGCGACGGCATAACACCAACCACACTGCGGATCCATAATGAAATGCAAGGTCTTCATTTTATTTTCCTGTCAGCAGTATTAAATTTATGAAACAAGTATAAATTGCAAATATGTTGCAATAAACATCACAACAGGCAATAGTTAATTGCATATATCGAACATATAGGAAATAAAATGGACAGGATCACCGCAGCTCAAGTCTTTGTTAGAATTGTCGAGCAAGGTAGTATGGTCAGCGCAGCGCATTCGTTAGATATGTCGCGCTCGATGGTAACTAGGTACTTAAGCGAAATGGAAAGTTGGGCGAATAGTCAGTTATTACATCGCTCTACGCGTAAACTCACGCTCACCGCCGCAGGTGAAAAAGCTTTTGTAAATTGTCTGTCGTTATTAGATTTAGCCAAACAAGTGTCTATCCCTTTAGAGCAAGATCATGTCGCACAACCTGAAGGGTCGATCCGTATTTCTTGCTCTCAATTTGTCGCCGCTAATTTATTGCCAGCAGTAATTGATCAGTTTTTAGATGAGTATCCCAAAGTACATATAGATATTCATATCAGTAACCAAGTAACTAATTTAGTTGAAGATAGAATCGATCTAGCAATACGTATTACCAACGACTTAGACCCCAATATCATTGCACGCCCGCTGGGTCGTTGCCGCTCAGTGTTATGCGCCACCGAAGATTACCTAAATCGTTTTGGTTACCCTGTTTACCCTGATGATTTGGCCAAACATAATTGCTTAATTTATTCTAATTTTGGAAAAAGTTTGTGGCATTTCAGCAAAGAAGAACTCGCGGTTGTTACTTCAGTCGCCGGCAACTTCAGTGCGAATGAATCAATGCTCTTACTTCAATCAGCACTCAAAGGACGCGGTATCTCTTTGCAACCTAAACATGCCGTACAACAGTTGATCAATGATAAAAAGCTGGTTCATGTGCTCCCCAACTATGAGCCAGCGTCCTTAGGTATTTACGCCATATACCGTTCTCGCAAACATCAATCTATCGCGATTAGAAAGTTACTCGAGCGCCTAATTGCGCATTTTGAAAAAACAGACACTTAAAAATATAAATAACTTAAAATTAATAAGCGCATAAATCAGCTAATGCTACTTAAACGCTCGTGGTATTGCTCAATCGTTTGATTCAAAAAGGTGAGCTCTGTTTTACACAATTTTACATCTTGCAAATACTTTTTCGTCAATAACGTAGCTTTACACAGCTTATGCCAGCGTAGAATTATAGCTTTGTCATTAAGTCTATTTGTTTTTTATCATCAACTTAAGTGCTAAATGCGTGTGATTACTCATCACTGCATACGCACACACATCAATGCAACTACCTTACTTAGCCAATTCGAATAGTTTATCTTTTACCCAGCCTCTGCGGTGCTCGTAGGACTGACCTGTAAAACGGTCTTCACCGCATAAAACAGTACGGCGTACACACAGGGAAATACAATGACCAAATTTTAGGCTGAGTGTCTTGCTTATTGTCTTGCTTATTGTTGAGTAAACCAAGACTTAGTAATTCAATTCTAGCAAATACCACTGAAGCGATAACCTCATTTACGCCACTAACCCTTGGTACTTATACTGCTTCGGTTAGTGTAACGGACGATGCGGGTAATACGGTTGTAAAGCAGATTTTAATTGCTGTTTCTCTGCATGATGTTAGCTGGCTTGGTAGTGTTAGCGGTCGTCTGGTTGATGCTTTAGGGCGCGGCCTTGCTAATGTCGATCTGTTTTCAAGTGAAGCAATAATAGACAGTTTATATTTCTCTACGGATGATAATGGCTATTATCAAGCAGTAATAGGCGTAGGAGTAGAGAAGAAATTTAGCATTATGGGTTTTAGCTCTCCATTTACATCTGCTACCGTTGTGAGAGAGCAGCAGGTAACTACCAACCACTTCACTATTGATTTAGGTACAAAAACAGCACTTATTAAGCAAAATGTCCGTATTGGTTTGACAGCTTGTGAAGGGTATAGCGGCCCTACTGAGCTTGAGCTTAAATTTAACTCATTAGATTTCACGTTAGAAGGGGGAGAATTAGATCAGTCCGTTTCTGACAATCAAACAATCACTATTGGCAAAACCAAAGATTTTTCAATACTTGCACCTTTTTTATATCGTGTAGAACCAGATGATTATCCTGTTACTTGGATAAAAAACACCGAAAAAGGAGATTATGATCATAAGGAAGAATGGCAATTAGATTTACGTGCTAACTCAAATGATGTTGTTGAGCACACATTTGAAATCTGTGACCAACTCACCCCATAATGATTAAATCTTGCTTGATAAACCTTTATCGAATTTTCAGCTTAGGTCGATTCAATTTATCTTAATCAGAAAAGCTTTTGTACTAGTACAGAAGCTTTTTTGTATAGTAAGTGTGGGTTATCTTTTAGTTGTTATAGTCTCAGTCAACTCTTTTAGAAAACATAAAAATCAAACTAGACAGCCACTTTTATTGAGCAACCAAAACTGTGTTACCAAGCTTGCTCTTTTAGATTAAAAATCATCCCTTTTTATATCATCACTCACACAACGTTTTTAAATGAGTAGATATCACTGATTTTTAGTGAGACGTTCAAGCTCTATATCACCTAGATACACCAAGATTTTAGTATTGAATATCGCGAAGATAGCCCACCATTACCCGCTAATAAAACCTTTAAAATTAACAAAGGATCTTGTAGTGAATTGTCTTAGATGCAAATTAATCTGCTGCGCCATTTTGGCATTGCCGTGCGTTTTGTCAGCGGCTATTTCTATTTTGATATGGAAACCCCTTCGATGAACTGCACGCTTGGCAGAGGTTTTTTACCTGGTACAGGTTGGTTAGGTTTTAACCCCAACCATGGTATTTTGACTGATAATACCCACTTTGCTGTCGCGTCCAGCGCCCCCCCGAAAACACCATGCCTATTTATGGTGGTATACGGGGCAGCGCAACATCGCAATTAATCACCAACTTAAGTAAAGAAAAACGTCGATAACCTAAAGTCAGGCTAATGCTAAGGCGACAAAAAGGGTGCTGTTTGGCTGGCCTTTGACTTAGCGACATTGGCCGGTGGTCCTTGAGCAACAATATTCCCACCTTCATCGCCCGCACCAGGACCAATATCAATGACCCAGTCACTACGGCTCGCGACCTGCATATCGTGTTCAACCATGATTACGGTGTTACCTGCGTCTACCAGACCATTTAATTGCAACATCAACATAGCAACATCTGCGGGATGAAGGCCATTAGTGGGTTCATCGAGAATATACAAGGTGTCACCGCGTTGCGCCCGTTGCAACTCAGTAGCTAATTTTATCCGTTGCGCTTCACCGCCCGATAATTCGGTAGCAGGCTGACCAAGCCTTAAGTAGCCGAGCCCCACTTGCAACAAGGCATCCAAAGCGCGCGCTATTAAAGGCTCATCCATAAAAAATTCACGGGCAGTTTCAACGGTTAAATTAAGCACTTCAGCGATATTTTTATCTCGATAAGTAATATCGAGCGTTTCGTCATTGTAACGCTGCCCTTGGCATACCTGACAAGGCGAATAAACACTAGGCAAAAACAACAATTCGACACTCACAAATCCTACACCTTCACAATTCGAACAACGCCCCTTAGCTACATTAAACGAAAAACGCCCTGCGTTGTAGCGCCTCGCTTTTGCTTTGGGTGTGGCGGCGAATAGCTTACGTACATGATCAAACAAACCGGTGTAAGTGGCAAGGTTTGAGCGTGGTGTGCGGCCAATAGCTTTCTGATCCACGGTCACTAAACGTCGGATGTGCTGTATGCCATCAACAATTTTACCGCTGGTGGCGATTTCTAATTCTTCCTCAAGTAAATCAGTCTCATCATTGGGTGCCTCGACGGTATTTTGCTGACCAAGGGCATCAGACACAAGCTCCACCAGCGCCTGACTGACTAAACTCGATTTTCCTGAACCCGATACACCGGTAACGCTAGTCATAAGCCCTAGCGGAAACTCAATGTCGATATTCTTCAGGTTGTTTCGCTTAACCTGAACTAATTTGAGCCAAGCATTCGGCTGTCTTGGCCTATGTGCTGCACTGTCATCTTTATTAAACACAAATCGACCAGTGTGAGACTCGGTTACCTCGCGTAAGCCCTCAAGCGGACCACTGTAAATAATTTCTCCGCCATGGGTTCCAGCATTGGGACCTACATCAACAATCCAATCTGCATGGCGAATAACGCTAACATCATGCTCTACCACAAATACTGAATTACCCGCTGCGATTAATTCATCTAAGGCACCTAGCAATGCTTGAGTATCAGCGGGATGCAGACCGGCTGAGGGTTCGTCTAATACGTAAACGACACCAAATAATTGAGAGCGGATCTGCGTTGCAAGGCGCAGGCGCTGTAGTTCGCCCGGAGATAACGTGGGCGTACCACGTTCAAGCGACAAATAACCCAAACCAAGTCGAGTAAGCGCTTCAACACGAGTAAGGATATCGCTGGCAATACGCTGTGCGACGATGGCTTTTTCTCGATTAGCGGTGTTATCGTCGGGCTTGCTATTAGCAGTATCCTTTAACCGCAACGCCAACTCAGTCAGCGTCAATTGCGACAATTCACCAATATCAAGTCCAGCAAATTTAACCGACAGTGACGCTTGTTTGAGTTTTTTTCCCTGACATTCGGGGCATTGAGAAATCTGCATAAACTGCGACACCCGCTTTTTGGTACGCGGGCTTTGCGTAGTAGCAAACGACTGCAAAATAAAACGCTTGGCGCTTGTATAGGTCCCCATGTAATTGGGCTTTTCCCCTTTATCAATTGCCTCTCGTATTTGGCTAATATTGTAGTCTCGATAAACCGGCACTTCAGGGGTTTCATCGGTAAACAAGATCCAATCCCGCGTTTTTTGCGGCAATTTTTTCCAGGGAGTATCAACTTCATAGCCCAATGCAATCAAAATACGCAATAAGTTTTGCCCTTGCCATGCTGGCGGCCATGCCGCGATAGCGCGTTCCCTAATGGTCTTGCTGTCATCTGGTACCAACGACTTCTCTGTCACTTCAAATACACGACCTATACCATGGCATCGCTCACAAGCGCCCTCTGGGGTATTTGGCGAGAAGGCGTCAGCGTAAAGTATATTTTGACCTGTTGGATATTGCCCTGCACGGGAATAAAGCATGCGCAAGCCATTAGAAATCGTGGTAACACTACCAACAGATGAACGCACCGATGGAGTTCCTCGCTGCTGTTGCAGTGCTACTGCTGGCGGTAACCCTTCGATTGAATCAACATCTGGCTCCTCTACTTTATCAATCAAGCGACGGGCATAAGGCGAAACAGAATCTAGGTAACGACGCTGAGATTCAGCAAACAAAGTGCCAAAGGCCAATGACGACTTTCCTGAGCCAGAAATACCAGTAAAAACCACCAAGGCATTACGGGGCAAATCAACATCGATGTTTTTTAAGTTGTGAACCCGTGCACCTCTAACTTGGATACATTCATCAGGCTCGATATAACTAGGTTTGTTTTTTTGTCGAACGATTGTTATCTCCTTTTTGTCGCGTGTTGGCATAAAAAACCATCTTACGGTTTTATAGATATGGAGGTTGATGATAAATTAGCAAGGCTAAAATTATTCAGCATAATTGATTGGAATGAATTTATTTTGGCAGGATAAGTCAGACTTGACTCCTTACCTAATGAAAGAGCCATAACATCTCAAACCATCTCTTTATACATGCCACGGCTTTAAAACCCCGCAGACTCGCCATAGCCTTACCAATACGGCTGTTTTGCATGGACTTCGATGGGGTTGCAAACCTCGGCAGTCAGATCTAATATTTATCGGAGCGATACCAGCACTTCAGAATCACGATAATCCCTATGCCTATAATTCTCTGTGTACGCTTCACCAATCTTGTTCGTGTGGTGCAGTCTTCACAGCTGAAAAGCCATTGCTAATCCCGCACTCCGCCAAATGCGCAAAACTCAATACAGGTGGTTGGTTAAACCTTACCCGACAGGGCCTTACACTATGTAAGATGGATCAAGCCTAGCCTGACGCACCAATATCGACATTAACGAGCTTAAAATAGTTTGTTAAAATTTTGAGGAACGAAGAAAATAAACTGTTTTAAGTCCCAGTTTAATTATTTGTTAGCCTTCCGATTCAATAAATGAATCAAGTTCTTTTAGTAATAATAGCTCTACGGTCTTTTTCTCCATTTTAGCCAACTCTTCTATACTGTAATCTTTGCCTATTTCTTTAACTAAAATATAGCCTAAGTAATAACCTCTGCGATATGGCAAATTTGTCTCATCCTTTCTGAAATTGAAGAATGAGGAATATATTTCAGGGTTTTTGGAGTAAAACTTTCTCTTAAGATCAGTAAGCGAATAAAGCAGTCTAGAGCGGACATTTTTAATCATACTGTCAGGTATGTTTAGCATCAATTCATCATTACTCGCGGACGAATTCAACTGGTGTGACACGTACGTTGCTAAGCCCTCAGTCCAAAGCGAGCACCAGAGTTCATCATTACATTGAAAAAAGTTTTCATGATAGACATGAAATAACTCATGATGAAAAAATGGGGTGTCATTATTCCAGTTATGGTATTTAGCCATTAGATCTACACCAAACATTAAGTAAGACTTACCCTTCAAATCACGTGTTGCACCATTAAACCTACCGAGCGAATGAAGTATATATATTGGTGTTTCAGATTTAAAATCTGCAAAAGTAGCAATAAATGACTTCATGCTGCCATTTAAATCCTTAGATAGCTGATTGCTTTTTAATAAGTATACTTTTTCTATCTCACTGAAACTTTCAATGGATTTAACAAAGTTCTTATTACTATAAAAGGGTTCAAACTGAGTGGTAAAATATTGTGAAAACCGCTCTGCTCTCTTTTCAGGGGATAACTTTTTGCTTGACTGATATACAGAGTAAAAATCATCAGCAAGATTAATTATTTCGTAGGCACCTGGTTGGTCGTGGGCAAGTGTTTTAAATGACAATATCCCAAATACAAGTATTGTTAGTAGATGAATTTTAGAAAAATTTCGCATAATTCTGATAAATAATCTCAGTAAGGTTAACGAGCCTGCAAAATTACTCGTTTTTATTTTTATTGATGCATAAACCATAGCCGAGTTCCTATTTTGATTCAATCGACAACTGACTTTCACATAAAATATAAAACAGGATTTGCTGTTGCTTTAATTGGCGTTTTGAAAAGTGTTTGAGTGGCTTATTTGAGGTAATAAGGGCTTACCTTTATTAATGCATCGTGTTTTACGCATGCTGATATTAGCCTTTAAAATAACCCTCATTTACTTCTCTTTCTCTGCTCTTTGTGCAAAAAACTTTTAATTGAATTATTCACAAATAGGTTAAGAGGCGCTACGCTTTAAAGGAGTATAAGTAAATGCTGTGCTAATAACGTAAGGATTATTGCGCAGCGACCCTTATATGTATTTGCCATAAGCTACTTGCTTAACAGCCACATCGACAGACGAAGTAAACGAATTTGTTTATTGGTTTAGAATTGACCGTCACTGAATAAAAACGGTCAAATAAAATACTAGTGCCTATTGATAGAGTTAAGGCTCATATGTGTTATGTTTACTTTATAGACAGTGAAGTCATTATTCTCTTACCTATAGGTAACCACTCGTCAGCCTGTTCAGTGGTAGTATTAAATGCCGCTAATAAAAAACGCCCATCAACAGAAGTGCCGTACATAATGTTATGGATTTTGGTATCTATTGCGGGAGTGATTAATTCCATAACCATAAAGGTTTTACCATTTTGAACAATTACCTCATCTCTTAACCAAGTTGCTGACGGGTACATGCTATGAAACATTTTGGATATGGATTTGTGAGCATCTTTAACTTGTGATGGTTGCATTGCGTTGTTTGTGTGATTAAAGGCTAATGTTACACCTCCCGTTTTATCACTTAATACTTCACTAGGTCTTCTTGATGCCGGGTATTTTATTTCTAGAATATCAGAAGGCATTTTCCCAAAGTTTTGTGGGGCAAGAATTGACACTTTTCCACCAAGCGCTTCGATTTTTTTTAATTCTTCTGCCTGTGAATTACCAGTAATGATAAATAACATAAATACATATAATAATTTCATACTTCTCTCTTTGATATCAACATAGCCATCAAGCTACGAATGTAAACATAACGAGCCTGTAGAATAACTCGTTTTTAATTTATTTTTATTGATGCATTAACCATAGCTGAGTTCCTATTTTGATTCAATCGGTTACCTCGATTTTACGTAAAATATAAAAAGAGGACTAGGTGTTGTTTTAATTAGCATTTTGGAAGGGATTGCAGGTGTTTAAGTGGCTTATTTGCAGAGGTAGCAGCTTACCTTTATTAATGTATCGTGTTTTACAGCCTTTCTATATTATGAACTAAACAATACAGTTGCCATTGGGCATTCACTTTCGTTTGACCGCGTAAGGTCAATTTATTCATGCCTTTGTTAACTGTAATATTCCGCTGTTTATTTAAAGGAAAGCAGGCTCTATACAGCCAAGTCGT
>NZ_JACJDS010000023.1:0-79562 GCF_014163635.1 Pseudoalteromonas sp. SR44-8 | reverse complement strand
TTTTTTTGTGGAGCTGTAGCCATAAGCCATAAGCCATAAGCCATAAGCCATAAGATTGTGTGTTCTGACCCCGATAAAATAGTCACGCGTTAATTTACAATAAAACAAAACTAATCAGCAACTAACTGTATACATCAATAGCAGCTTGAATTTTGTCCAATGTTACTGCTCTCTACCATTTGGGTGTATTGCTGCATTTAGAAAAGTGAAACGAAGTTACTAATTATATACAGCTGTTTATTTGATGACTAAGATAAATACATCGTAATATGGAGATTTGTCGGTTTATAAAACGACAAATGTCGTAGATAAAATTATTAGGCAACCCTATGTTTAACATCTTCAAAAAGGTAAAGTTTGAGCCCGAATTCCCAATCATAGAGTTGAATTTAACTCCTGATAAAGTATTCAGAAAGCTATCGACTTTCTCATCAGTAGAAAGGATTGAAGATTCAAGTAAAAAAGACATAGATTTTGAATTTGTTGTTGAAAATGACGTAACTCGTATTCACGTAGGCTTTGCGAATGATAGGGTTTCATACATAAACTATCTCACAGATCAGTTTAATAGCAGTGAGAATGAAAAGGCGGAGAAGCTTAATTGGTTTTTGGAATATTACGGCAGCAAGGAAGAGTATGGTGAGCCAAATAACACTGCCTATATGATATTTTTTCATAGCAACAAAAGTAAACTCTCAATTGTATACGGACTTCACATGGGAGCTATTCGTGTCAATAACCTTGCAGATGCCTAACAAGTTTGTCATACGGAACCCTTTTGCTACGTTTAGTTTTGACTGGCTTTGTCATTGTGCCCCCATCAATGATTCTGTATGAAACTAGACAACCAAGAATTACATGACTTATTAGTCAAAAAACATGTTAAGTACTTCATCTGCAAACTCACTTGCAACAGCAATGAAATTTATTGAATAAGTAGGACAACAAGGACGGAGAAGCGATTTATTTCTCATGCTGAATATGTATCCAAATATCTATCGATGATTTTAAACCTGTTTAGGCTAAATAGTACAAGCTAAAAGTTTGACTTCACACATAATGGTTCATGAATCGTCAGTTATTGCATTTAAGACATCCGATAATGCTGTGCATTGATGCAGACTGGCAGGATATTTTTCGTTGGGTTTCGGGGTGTTCAACCACAACCTACGCAGGCAATTTTAACGCTGAGCAACTTACCACTTCTAGCTGCCCTGAACCTTAAAACTGACGGCTACGCTCTATCTCACCAACACATAAATCAATTGCACAACCAATGAAATCATCACTAATGGCCAGATGTATTTGGCGTATTTAGTCGCACCATCTAGGCCCATTTTAGACTGATACTTTTCAAGTAGTGGCACAAGGATGATTAATGCAACAAACAGTGAAATTAAAATCACGAAGATATTCATACCATTCCTATTTAATAAAATATCTATCGAGTATACCCAATATGCAAGCAAAAAAAAGCGCAGTAAATACTGCGCAGTCGGTTGGAAGTAAAAGTTACCTCACCATACTCAGCTCGCTGGGTATAGTTTAATGATTTATTTAACCTACCAGTGCTAACAAGATACCTGCAGCCACAGCACTTCCCAGTACTCCCGCAACATTTGGTCCCATTGCATGCATTAATAAGAAATTATGCGGATTATTCTCCAGACCCACTTTATTAACTACGCGTGCAGCCATTGGCACAGCTGATACACCAGCCGCGCCGATGAGTGGATTGATTGGTGATTTAGAGAACTTGTTCATACCTTTTGCCATAAATACACCTGAAGCTGTACCAATTGCAAAAGCCAAGGCGCCGAGTACCAAAATACCAATTGTTTCTACGGTTAAAAACTTATCTGCAGCAAGCTTAGAGCCTACAGCTAAACCAAGGAAAATAGTGGTGATATTTATGATCTCGTTTTGTGCACTATTACTTAAACGGTCAACCACACCAGACTCTCGCATCAAGTTTCCTAAACAGAACATGCCTACCAGTGGCGTTGCTGCAGGTAAAAACAAAATCGTTAAACTCAATACCATTAACGGAAAAATAATTTTTTCCTTTTTTGATACGGTGCGTAACTGTGGCATTTGAATTTTACGTTCTTCTGGTGTGGTTAAAGCCCGCATAATTGGCGGCTGAATAATTGGCACCAACGCCATATATGAGTATGCAGCTACGGCGATAGCACCCAATAAATCAGGAGCAAGTTTTGAGGCTAAGAAGATTGCCGTCGGGCCATCTGCACCACCTATAATCGCAATTGCTGACGCATCCTGTAAAGAAAACTCAAAACCTGGTACATAGTTTAGTAAAATTGCGCCAAACAAGGTTGCAAAAATACCAAACTGAGCTGCAGCACCTAGCAATAACATACGAGGATTAGCTATCAAGGCACTAAAATCAGTGAGTGCACCAACACCCATAAATATTAATAATGGGAATACACCGGTATCAATCCCAATATGATAAACGTAATACAGCAAACCACCGGGGTCTGATAAGCCCGCTACGGGGATATTTGTTAATATTGCCCCAAAGCCAATTGGTAATAATAATAACGGCTCAAAGTTGCGCGCAATTGCCAGATACAACAATAAACACCCTACTGCGATCATAATAAGCGCAGGAAATGTAAAATTAGCAATACCTGTTGCTTGCCAGAGGTTTAATAATGCTTCCATCCTCTGCGCTCCTAAGCTAGTGCTATCATAGCGTCACCCGTTGCCACTGAATCACCTTCAGCAACAAGAATTTCAGCAATAGTACCGGTGTGGGTTGCACGAATTTCAGTTTCCATTTTCATCGCTTCCATGATGATCACTACATCGCCTTCATTTACCGTTTGACCCGCTTTCACCTTGATTTTAAAGATGTTACCAGCAAGTGGAGCGTTAAGTGTTTCGCCGGAAGCAACTGACGCCGATTGTGGAATATGCTCACTATCTTTAAGTGTTACTTCTTTAAGCTCACCGCCTTGTGCAACCACTACATCATAAACTTTACCATCTACTTTTACGCTGTACTGCTCTGCTTTTACTGTGTTGCTGTTACTTTTTTTATTGCTAACTGGTTGTTCTTTATTAGCAGATTCAGCACTTGGTACAGCTTCGAAAGCATCTGGGTTATTACGATTTTTAATGAATTTCAACCCAATTTGTGGGAATAATGCATACGTTAACACGTCATCAATCTGCTCATCCGCTAAGCTTAAGCCTTGCTCTTTTGCTTCTTTTAATAACTCAGCTTGGAGTATTTCTAGTTCTGGTTGCAATAAATCAGCTGGGCGGCAAGTAATGACTTCTGCGCCATTAAGTACGCGCTCTTGTAATTCTTTATTCATCGGCGCAGGAGTTACGCCATACTCACCTTTTAGCACTCCGGCAGTTTCTTTGGTGATAGTTTTATAACGCTCGCCCGTCAATACATTTAATACTGCTTGTGTACCAACAATTTGTGATGTTGGTGTAACTAACGGTAAATAACCTAAGTCTTCACGTACACGTGGGATCTCAAGTAATACTTCATTCAATTTATCCGCAGCACCTTGCTCTTTAAGCTGGTTTTCCATATTAGTTAACATGCCACCAGGCACTTGCGCTAATAAAATACGGCCATCAACACCTTTTAAGCTGCCTTCAAACGCGGCATATTTTTTACGAACATCGCGGAAATAAGCTGCAATCTCTTCGAGTTGATTTAAATCCAGCTCAGTATCACGTTCAGTACCTTCAACAATCGATACAATCGTTTCAGTTGCGCTGTGTCCGTAAGTCATACTCATTGATGAAATTGCGGTGTCAAGCATATCAATACCTGCATCAATCGCTTTTTGGTAAGTAGCAGTACTTAAACCTGTTGTGGCATGACACTGCATTGCAATTGGAATAGAGACTGTTTCTTTTAACGCTTTGATTAACTCTTCTGCATCGTATGGTTTAAGCAAACCAGCCATATCTTTAATACAAATTGAATGACAGCCTAACTCTTCAAGCTGCTTGGCAAGCGTTAACCACATATCAAGTGTATGAACCGGGCTTACTGTGTACGAAATTGTACCTTGTGCATGTGCGCCAACTTTAATCGCAGCTTTAATAGCCGTTTCAAGATTACGAACATCGTTCATCGCATCAAAAATACGAAACACATCAACACCATTTTTGTGCGCTCGCTCTACAAATTTTTCAACAACATCATCTGCATAATGACGATAGCCTAAAAGGTTTTGACCACGTAATAACATTTGCTGTTTAGTATTTGGCATAGCTTTTTTAAGAGCACGAATACGCTCCCAAGGATCTTCACCCAAATAACGAATGCATGAATCAAAAGTAGCCCCACCCCATGATTCGATCGACCAGTAACCTGCATCATCTAATTTTTGTGCAATCGGTAGCATGTCATCCAAACGCATACGCGTTGCTAATAATGATTGATGCGCGTCTCTAAGTACTAATTCTGTTAATTTTAATTTAGCCACAAGTCATCCCTTATAGTTTTTGTTTATTTTTGTACTGAGCTATGGCAGCACTTATCGCAGCGATGTGTTCACTTGGTACACCGGGTGCTTTGATCGATGGTGTCCGCGTTGGCATTACAACCGGCTGTTCAAAGCGGCTCGCTAATTTAGACATAGCGGTAATTGCTGCAATCAACAACGAAAGAAAAACGAAAACTCCCACCATCCCAGTGAGCATTAAGTTTGCTGCAGTAGCAAGTAATTGACCTATATCCATTCTGCCCCCCCCCTGAGTATTCTTACCCACCCGAAAGATAGGTAAAAAATCACTTTATTTAAATATTTATGCAATAATCATATCAAAGAAACAGACCAAGTCCAACACTTTGTAAATTGGTAAAACCAATTAATATAAAGCTAACATATCTTCAGCAAAGTTAACACACTGCTTTTTACTATAATTTAATAGGATATAGATGATAAAAATACTGAATATAGCTATAACTTATAAGTGAAATCTAATCTGCACCTTAATAACTTACCAACCGAACTACTCAACAACTGTTAAATTAATGAAAAAGCACTCAACATGAAATTGGTCTTACCAAAAAATCATGCTGAAATATTTATTTTTCAGGACGCCGAGTATAAGTTACAGATAAAGCTGTAAATAATTCCCACCTAATTCATGAAAATAAATAAAATAAACACTATCCAATTGATAATAAAGGATTTAAACACATGGCATGTAACTGGCATTATTTACTCTGAACAAATTAACAAACCAAGGAGACGACAATGTTACGCTGGACAATTACATTTTTAGTTATTGCGCTTATTGCTGCAGTGTTAGGTTTTGGTGGTATCGCAGGTGCCGCAGCAGGAATTGCTAAGATTATCTTTTTTATCTTTATTGTATTGTTAGTTATTTCACTCGTTTCAGGTGCGTTGCGCGGCAATGTCCCTAAGTGATAACAATTTATTTTAAATAACAACACATTTATTAATTTTACAAGGAATTACATTATGAAATCGACAACTATTAAAACTGCTGTGATCGCTTTATTCGCTAGTTTTTTTATCATGGGTTGTGAAGACAATCATGCAGAAGAGGCCGGTGAACGCATCGATGAAGCTGTAACCGACGTACAAAACAAAGTAGAAGACGCCTGTGAAGAAGTAAAAGAAGGCGTTAACGCTAAAGAAACTAACTGTTAATCCAGTTAGATACAAATAATAAAAAACGACTCTTTTGAGTCGTTTTTTGCATTTTAAGAGAAGTTAAAATTAAGCTCTCGCTTCTAGCATTAGTCGCTTCATGTCACGTACTGCTTTATCTAATCCATCTATGGCTGCACGCGCTATAATTGCGTGACCAATGTTTAGTTCGTAAATCTCTTTCATAGCAGCAATCGGTTTCACGTTATGATAATGAAGTCCGTGGCCGGCGTTTACTATCAAACCCAAACTTGCTGCATACTTTACACCTTGATGAATATGCTCAAGTTGTTTTTGTATCTCAGCATCAGTTTGCGCATCCGCATAAGCGCCAGTATGAATTTCAACATATGGGGCATTACAGGCTGTAGCTGCATCTAGTTGTGCTTTGTCTGCATCGATAAATAACGACACTTTTATACCGGCGTCAGTTAATTTTGCTGTCGCGGCTTTAATCTTATCTAGATTACCAACAACGTCTAAACCGCCTTCGGTGGTCAACTCTTCACGTTTTTCTGGTACTAAGCAAACATAAGCTGGCTTAACATCTAAAGCAATATCAATCATTTCATCTGTAACCGCTATTTCAAGGTTCATTCGTGTTTGGATTGTTTTAGCCATCACATACACGTCACGATCTTGAATGTGACGACGGTCTTCACGTAAATGAATAGTGATCCCATCAGCGCCAGCATGCTCAGCAACACTCGCAGCATGTGCTGGATCTGGGTAACTTGTACCCCGAGCTTGGCGTAAGGTAGCAATATGATCAACGTTTATACCCAAAAGAATATCTTTCATTTTTTTACCTGTAAAAATAACGGTTAAAAATACCGTATTAAGATTGTTGGTGAATACCCAAACTATTTGGATATAAACAGCTCGCGACTTTTTAATGGTTTTTTGCCTAATAAAGGCTTCATTAAATGACGACTTAATTGTTTCGCCATATATAACACATCCGGCGCACTAAAGTCATGATCTGCAATTGCATTTAACTGCGCGCCAGAAAAGCCACTGCCTTGATTTTCTTGGGCAACAAAGCCGTATTCAGCAAAGTAACTATACGTTTGCTCTGCCGAAATTGGATCGCCTGCGGCATCAAAACTAAAGTCAACGCCATAGCCTAATAATTCTAATAATTGAAATTCATAAGAACGTAATACAGCTTGTAAGTTAGGGTGCTGGTTAAGCTGTTGTAGGTGAGTTTTATACAATTGATAGGCATGATCAATTGGTTCATTAATTGGTACAATGCGGTTGGTTAGTTCATTGAGGTAAAACCCACAATAAAGCTGATCCCCAACTAGTGTGGATTGCGTGCCATGTAGTTCAAATCGTTGGATATATTTCAGGTCGTGTTTACCGGTATAATTTACCAGTAAAGCTTGGAAGGGTTGTAACTGAGCTTTGTATTTTGTTGCTTGGCGACCGCTAATTCGCGCCAGCATGCGCAACTGGCCAACGCCTTCTACTAACATATCAAGCATTACTTGTGAGTCACTAAAAGGACGTCGGTGTAATAAATATGCCGTGTAGAAGTCGCTATCCATAAATATCGCTTAGGCTATTAATCTTCACCATAGCCTAAACTGCGAAGTGCTCTCTCGTCGTCAGCCCAACCTGATTTAACCTTCACCCAAAGTTCTAAAAACACTTTATTATCAAGCATTTCTTCGAGATCTTTACGGGCTTCGCGGCCAATCACTTTAAGCTTTTCGCCTTTATTACCAATAACCATACGTTTTTGCGTTTCACGCTCAACTAAAATCAAGCCATTGATATGCCAAATGCCATTTTCTTGCCATTTAAACTGCTCAATTTCAACGGTAACTGAGTAAGGAAGCTCCTCACCCATAAAGCGCATCAACTTTTCACGGATCACTTCGGCTGCCATAAAGCGCATTGAACGATCTGTTACGTAATCTTCAGGGAAGTAAAATTCACACGGTGGTAAACGCTTAGTTACTTCATCTTTGATCAGGTTGATATTTTTACCTTGAGTCGCAGATACTGGCATAATGCCAACAAAATCAAACTTTTCGCCTAACCACTTCATATGCGGTAGCACAAGGTCACGGTCTTTTACTTGATCAATTTTGTTCATCACAAGTAATACTGGTTTGCCATTTTGCTTTACTTTGTTAAGCACCATTTCATCGTCAGCATTCCAATGAGTACCTTCAACAACAAAAATAACTAGCTCAACATCACCTAATGAACTTGAAGCAGCACGGTTCATTAAACGGTTAATGGCACGCTTTTCTTCAACATGCAGGCCTGGTGTATCAACATACACGGCTTGGTGCTTACCTACAGTATGAATACCCATAATACGGTGGCGTGTGGTTTGCGGTTTACGCGAGGTAATACTTACTTTCTGCTCAATAATTTCATTAAGCAAGGTAGATTTACCAACGTTTGGGCGGCCAACAATAGCGACCATGCCACAAAAAGTATCTAAATCACGCGTGTGCGGTTGGATCAATGTATCAAGATTCATTTTTAAGTATCTTCAACGCTTTTTCAGCGGCTTTTTGTTCAGCTTTACGACGAGAACTGCCAACTGAGATGATGCTATCCATACCTTCAACAATACATTCAACCGTGAACGTTTGATTGTGTGCCTGACCTTTAGTATCTACTACAGTATAGCCTGGCAAAGGTAATTTGCGGGCTTGTAAGTATTCTTGTAGTAATGTTTTAGGATCTTTTTGGTTTAAACCTGGCGAAATGGCATCAAGGCGAGATTCGTACCACGCCAAAATCAAGTCTCCACAAACATCAATGCCAGCATCTAAAAATACCGCACCAATAATTGCTTCAACCGCATCAGCTAAAGTTGATTCACGTCTAAAACCACCACTTTTAAGTTCACCCGGCCCTAAGCGTAAGTAATCACCTAGGCCAAACTCTAAACCAAATTCAGCTAAGGTTTGTCCACGCACAAGCGTTGAACGCATGCGGCTAAGATCGCCTTCACGCGCTTTGGGGAACTTACTATATAAAGCATTGGCAATGACAAAGCTTAAAATGGAATCGCCCAAAAACTCTAAGCGTTCATTGTGTTGTCCTTTATGGCTGCGATGGGTCATCGCCTGCTCAAGCAATACTTGATCAATAAAGGTATACCCTATTTTGCTATATAACTCTGTTACATTTTTTTTCATTGTTACTGAATATTACCTAGGCGTTCAAAACGAACACCAGTTGGAACCCAGCCTGGTAAAATGTCATCTGGGCCATTCTCAAATTCAAAACTCATCCATATAAAGACAGCTTTACCCACCAAGTTTTCTTTTGGCACAAAGCCCCATACGCGACTATCTTGGCTGTTATCGCGGTTATCACCCATCATAAAATAATGATCAGCCGGCACTACCCATTCATCAGAACGTGTACCCGGTTGTTGATAGTAACGCCCTTTCATTTCCAGCGCTTCAGGGTTAATTAAAATATTATGTTTTAGTGTAGTCAAATTTTCATCTAACCGGACTAAATCCATAGAGCCTTGCTTAAATTCATCGCGATTAATGATCTCCATATCAATTTTATTAAATTCATTACACAATAAGTCACCTTGTTGTGTTTGTCCTTGCTCGCAATTTGGCTGAATGTATAAACGCTTATCGCGGTAAACGATTTTATCACCCGGTAAACCAATCGCACGTTTAATATAATCAATACGTTCGTCTAATGGGTATTTAAATACCACAATATCACCACGTTCAGGCTCTGCAACATCAACTAATTGAGTGCGCCAAACAGGGTCTTTCACGCCATACGAATATTTCTGTACTAAGATAAAATCGCCAACTAATAGTGTCGGCATCATTGAACCTGATGGTATTTGAAACGGCTCGAATATAAACGATCTAAAAATCGTAATAGCCGCAATCATCGGAAAAATTGATTTTGCCGTTTCAGTAATCGTCGGTTCTGGCGCAATTAATGCTGCAGTTTCTTCATCAAGCTCGCCGCCAGCAGAGCTTTGCGCAAGAGCTAAGCGTTGCTGCCTTTTTGGTGCAAACATAAAATGGTCAATTAACCAAATTAAGCCTGAGCCTAGAGTTAACAAAACTAAAAATATTGAAAAATAACCTGCCATGCATTAAATCCTTTATCTTACGTAATTTGGTTAAGAAACTTACTTACCAACTTTAAGAATCGCTAAAAATGCTTCTTGAGGCACTTCAACATTGCCTAGTTGCTTCATACGTTTTTTACCATCTTTTTGCTTTTGAAGTAGCTTTTTCTTACGACTCACGTCGCCACCATAACACTTCGCAATTACGTTTTTACGTAATTGCTTAACAGTGGTACGAGCAATAACATGCGCGCCAATTGCCGCTTGAATTGCTATATCAAACATTTGACGAGGGATAAGTTCTTTCAACGCATCAGCTAATTGACGACCACGCGATTGCGCGCTGTCTCTGTGAACAATAATCGCAAGCGCATCAACGCGCTCACCATTGATTAATATATCAACGCGCACCATGTCTGATGTTTGAAAGTGCTTAAAGTTATAATCCAGCGAGGCAAAACCACGACTGGTTGACTTTAACTTATCGAAAAAGTCCATCACCACTTCTGCCATTGGCAGTTCATAAGTAACAGCGACTTGCTTACCGTGATAGTTCATCTTAGTTTGCATACCACGCTTTTCAATACAAAGCGTAATAACGCTACCTAAGTACTCTTGTGGTACAAGAATATTAGCTTCAACAACGGGCTCACGAATTTCTAAAATATCGTTTACAGCAGGTAAATCAGATGGGTTATCAATCTGAATCGTACCCTCTTTAGTTACAACTTCATAAATTACCGTTGGTGCGGTGGTAATTAAGTCAATATCATATTCACGCTCTAAACGCTCTTGAATGATTTCCATGTGCAACATGCCCAAGAAACCACAGCGAAAGCCAAAGCCAAGTGCTGTTGAATTTTCTGGTTCGAAGAATAACGACGCATCATTTAAGCTAAGTTTATTAAGCGCATCACGGAAAGATTCATACTCATCCGAGGCAATTGGAAACATACCGGCATAAACTTGTGGTTTAATTTTTTGAAAGCCCGGTAAGCGCTCAGGTGCTGCATTTTTTTGATGGGTAATAGTGTCACCTACTGGCGCACCATGTATTTCTTTAATACCCGCAATAACAAAACCTACCTCACCAGTTCTTAAAATACCGGTGTTGGTTTGCTTTGGTGTAAAAACACCAACCTGATCTGCAGTGTGTATATGCTCGTTCGACATAATTTTTATCTTGTCGCCCGTTCTTAATTCACCGTGCTTAATACGCACCAGCGATACAACACCTTGATACGGGTCAAACCATGAGTCAATGATAAGCGCCTGTAGCGGTTTGTCTTTATCACCCACTGGTGGCGGTACGTCCTTAACAATCATTTCAAGAACTTCGGCAATACCCACACCTGTTTTAGCGCTACATTGCACGGCATCTAGGGCATCGATACCAATAATATCTTCAATTTCTTCGGCTACACGAAGTGGATCAGCTTGTGGTAAATCGATTTTGTTTAATACCGGAATTACTTCTAAATTCATTTCGATGGCAGTGTAACAATTCGCTAGAGTTTGCGCTTCAACACCTTGACCGGCATCAACAACTAATAATGCACCTTCACACGCTGCCAGCGAGCGCGATACTTCATAAGTAAAGTCAACGTGTCCCGGGGTGTCGATAAAGTTAAGTTGGTAAGTTTCACCGTCGTTGGCTTTATAATTTAGAGTTACACTTTGCGCTTTAATGGTGATACCACGCTCGCGCTCAATATCCATTGAATCCAATACTTGCTTTTGCATTTCGCGGTCTGTTAAACCACCACAAACTTGGATCAAACGATCTGAAAGGGTCGATTTACCGTGGTCAATATGGGCGATGATCGAAAAATTACGGATATGCTTCATAAACTGGATTCTAAACTTCTATTTTAATGGACTGAGTGTATAAAGCCGCAATTTTACATTTAATTGGCTTCAATCACCATCTATTTGAGTTAAAGGGAGGCTAATTGGGTGAATTTTTATTACTTTAACATCATGCTTTAGGCTTTTCACTCGGCTTTTAGCAATGCCAAAGCCAGTAAAACCACCACCTATAGCGGCAATGATTTGCAACCATTCAGGCACAGAAAAAACCTCAGCAGCCACTAACGCAAATACCAGACTTAATACCAAAGGCAACATATACACTGCAAAAGCATGCTTTACCATGTGGCTATCATCCAGTGCTAGGGTTACTTTTTGCCCAACCACAACAGGGATTTCAAAGCGATAGGGGAAGGTTTTTTTAGCAGTGCCAAATAACTTACTAAATATTTGAGAACCACAACGGCCGTTGCACCCTTCACAGGCTTGCTTTTGTTGGGCTTCTAAATGCGCAGTGGCGCCTTGAATCGACACCACTGTAAGGGTTTGTTCTATCATTATCAGCTTATATTACAAGGGTCTTGCAACCGATTCAGCAATTGCTTTTGCAGTCATTGCTGGAATATTCCCCACCACTGACACATCAAAACTACCGCTATTATGCACATATACTGTCGTGGCACCGGATGACAATGCACCGCTTGGCCTGCGACCAGGTAATGGTCTTTGTACAAACACTGAAATTTCGACAAAACCATCTGAGTATAAATAATAATCCGTCAGTTCATTGTTCAAATCAAGCTTATGACGGTCTGATTTTAACAAACTAAACCCCTCCGGTAACCAGCCTATTTGCCAATTATTACTTTCTGTACTTGCTTCATTTTTGGTAATTGCCGCTGCTGGTAATGGCGTTGGAAACTTACGATTTAGCATTTCAAGTAATAACGCAGCGGGCTCTTCGGTTACACTAATATGGGTTAACTGTAGTTGTTCTAACATCTCACCGGCATGATTAACATAAGCAGATTTTAGTAATAGCGATGACTCAGCATCAAGCCACAGCCAATAATTAAACTTATACTCGTCTTTTGATTCGATACGCACAAGCTGCGCAGCACGCCCTGCAATACGGCCTTTACCACCGAGCACAAAATCGTAATGTTGGCTTAAACGCTCAACATCTTTGAATAACACTTCTGGGATTGGGCCTGCTATAGAATCAGTATCTATTGAATAAGGTTCAGACTGTGGCTCAAAATAAGTAACTTGATCATCAATACGAACCATTTCAAGGCCTGCGCCATTGAGTAAGCTCAAATGCTCGAGTTCTGTATTACCTTGTTTTGCATGCAACCAACGATATGGTTCCATTGTCTTCCCTTTGACGACCACAAATGATGCGTCAAAGTTACGATTATGAACGGCGTCAGCCATTTTGAGCAGAAGCTCTTTTGCGGGGTTTTCGTCGTCAGCAAAGGCTGGAGCCATTAATACCAACGACAAAATAAAAGTAATTACTTTCATTTAATTAGTTTTTTTCCTCTTCGGCTTGCGCCTCAGTGTGAGCTTTTTCTAATGAATATGCAACTCGTGCTTGGCGTTGATGTTCTAATACTAACGCGCCAATACGCTGTTGCTGTAACTCACGCAAACCTTGCTCTGCATTTTGTAAAGCGGGTTCTGACGAATAGCTAACTGGTGATGCCATTCCTGTTACTGGTGTTGTTTGTAACATCGGAATTTCATTGCTAGGTGAGTTTTCACCTTGTGGCAATGTTTGTACACCAACAATTGCAAACATGGCAACACTTGCTGCAATTGCAAGTTGTGCAACTGGTTTGCGCCAGTTAAACGCCACTACGTTATCGGTGCCCGTGGCAGCCAATGGTGCAGGTTGTGACGCAGATTGTGTGAAATCAGCATAAACTGGTTCACTTTCCAGCGCTTGCGCAACACTATCGCTTATATCAAAGACGAAAGCATCTTCTGACTCAGCACGCATTACGTCACCTATTAGCGCATAACGTCCTAAGGTTGCCGCATCTTGCTGGGCAATAACCTCATCAGTTAATGATTGTTCGCCGTCAAGTAATGCGGATAGATGCTGATTATCCAACTTGTTAACGTGTGCTTTTGTCATATTAAGACTCGCCTATTAATGGGTTTAATTTGTTATCTATTGCTTCACGGGCACGGAAAATACGCGAACGCACCGTCCCGACTGGGCAATCCATCACCACGGCTATTTCTTCATAGCTCATCCCTTCGATTTCTCGTAGAGTGATCGCGGTTTTAAGATCTTCAGGCAAACTATCAATGGTGTTAAAAATCACTGCGCGAACTTCTTCGCTTAGTAGCAAGTTTTCAGGGGATGCATTTGAACGCATTGCATCAGACCCTTCATAAAACTCTGCATCGTCAGCATCTATATCATTTGCTGGCGGTTTGCGGCCCTGAGCCACTAAGTAATTTTTAGCACAATTAACGGCGATACGGTATAACCAAGTATAAAAGGCACTGTCCCCTCTAAAGTTTGGAAGTGCGCGGTATGCTTTAATAAAAGCTTCTTGAGCAACATCAGCAATATCGCCTTGATTTGATACATAACGTGAAATCAAACCGGCTATTTTGTTCTGATACTTCTTTACTAAAAGATTGAAGGCATTTTTATCGCCCTGCTGGACCCTTTTTACTAGCGCTAAATCCAAATCCTGCTCGCTCATTCGAGCCGGTACTCCTCTGTCTGATTATTGCTTGTCATTCATATCCTGCCATTGTTTACAAATACTCTGACTGCTGCATGAATGAAAAGTTCTGTTTAATATTATTTTTTTATAAAATAGCATATAAATATGTTGGCGAAAGTTGAAAATCACTAATAGTGTCGCGCCAAATATGATACATATACGCCTATCATAATATTATTATTTGCTCATTACTGTTTATACATTAGTATCTGGGCATTGTAACCGCAAAGACCACGGACATGAACCAAAATAAACACCATATCACGGATGTCGCTATTATTGGCAGCGGCGCAGCTGGCCTCTCATTAGCATTATCTTTAGCTAATCACTGTAAAGTTACCGTGATCAGTAAAGGTGAATTGACGGAAGGTTCCACACTTTATGCACAAGGCGGCATTGCTGCCGTGTTTGATAAAAAGAATGACAGCATTGAATCTCACGTACAAGACACCTTAGATGCCGGTGGTGGTTTATGTGACAAAGCCGCCGTGCAATACACCGCTAGTAATGCCCATGATTGCTTGCAATGGCTAATCGAGCAAGGCGTGCCTTTTGATATGGAGTTTGATAGCAAAGGCAAAGAGCGCTTTCATTTAACCCGTGAAGGCGGCCATAGCCATCGTCGAATTTTGCACGCTGCAGATGCTACCGGCCGAGCAGTGCAAACAACGCTAATAAGCCAAGTACAAGCGCACCCAGAAATCACCTTATTAGAACAATACAACGCAATAGATTTAATTGGTGATAAAAAATTAGGCCAAAACGGTAAACATATCCATGGCGTATATATGTGGAACCGAGCGGCAAAGAAAGTCGAAACAATTTCAGCTAAGTTTGTAGCCTTAGCAACCGGTGGTGCCAGTAAAGTATACCTTTACACATCCAACCCTGATGTATCCAGTGGTGATGGTATCGCCATGGCTTGGCGGGCAGGTTGTAGAGTAGCTAATATGGAATTTAACCAATTCCACCCGACCAGTTTATATCACCCAGAGCTACAAAACTTTCTGATCACCGAAGCGATGCGCGGTGAAGGTGCTTATTTAAAGCGCCCTGACGGCACACGATTCATGAAAGACTTTGACGAGCGTGAAGAGCTCGCACCACGCGATATTGTTGCCCGCGCTATCGATTTTGAGATGAAGCGCCTAGGTGCTAACTGTGTGTATTTAGATATCAGTCATAAAGATAAAGACTTTATTATTGAGCATTTCCCGACCATTTATGCAAAATGCTTAAGTGTCGGGCTCGATATCACTAAAGATCCAATTCCAGTGGTTCCTGCGGCACATTATACCTGTGGTGGAGTAATGACTGACTTTAACGGCAAGACCGATCTAGATAACTTATATGCGGTAGGCGAAGTCGCTTATACGGGGCTACATGGCGCTAATCGCATGGCCAGTAATTCATTACTAGAGTGCATTGTGTTCGCGCACGCCGCAGCAAAAGATATTTTAGCAAAAATACAACATAGTCCAGCATTAAAAGTGCTGCCGATGTGGGATGAAAGCCGCGTAACTAACTCAGATGAAGAAGTGGTGATCACCCATAATTGGCATGAACTAAGACTATTTATGTGGGACTATGTTGGCATTGTGCGTTCAACTAAACGCCTAGAACGTGCGTTACACCGAGTTGAATTACTACAGCAAGAAATTCGTGATTATTATGCAAACTTCCGCGTTTCGAATAACTTGCTTGAACTGCGTAATTTAGTGCAAGTAGCAGAGCTTATAATTCGCAGTGCAATGGAGCGAAAAGAAAGCAGAGGCTTGCATTATACGATTGACTACCCACAGTTAAATGATAATCCAACGCCCACTATTTTAACTCCGCTTGCTCATGACGAGCAGCCAAAGTAAGACGTTTCAAGCGCACAAAACTCAGTTCATCAACCCCGCTGGCATTAATAATCAGCCAGTGGGAGCTTGCAAAGCCATTAATATATAACCAAACACTGCTTTGATAAACACGGCTTTTGTTACTGATATGGCCATTTATTTTTAGCGTATTATTTTCAAAACGACATTGCGTAGAATCTAATATAAAAACGCCTTGCTGAGGATGGGATTTTTTATACCAGTGCCAACTCACATAGCCAAAAACAGTACTACTGGCGACACAAATAAATTGCGCTAATATGCTAGTTAAAAATAAGCTATAACATACTGCGAACAAGCTAAAGTAGACCACAAAAGGCCTGTGGTCTGGAACATTATTAGTAACCCTAAACCTATACACGAACTCGGTCTAAAATCAGTTGTACCATCTGTTTAAGCTCAGGATCTTTACATTCTTGATGGCCCATAAACCACGCAAATAGATCGGGATCATCCGCTTCTAGCAAACGTTGAAGAACAGCTTGCTGCTGTACAGATAACGAATCAAATGCCTCATCTACAAATGGCATAAATAACACATCTAGTTCTAACATGCCGCGGCGACAAGCCCAGCGGATACGCGCTTTATTGTGAATTTCAGTCATTTTTTACCTCGTACTAAGTTGCTTAGCAGTTTAACAAATTGCACCTGAATAAACAGCTATTTATGCATCTATACCAGCAGCGCTAACTACGGTATTATACGCGCCTACATTTATTGTAAAGCAGGTTTTTATGTCAACAGTACACGCATGCCCTTTATCACATCAGCTGATCCGCATTAGCGGTGTTGATAAACTCGCCTACCTTCATGGCCAAATTACCCAAGATATTAATAAGCTCAACCAAACCAACTTCTTATGGGCTGGGCACTGTAATGCCAAAGGTAAATTATGGAGTGTAGCAAAGTTATTTGCTTATCAGGATAGTTACTATTTAGCAGCATCAGCGGTTGAAACCACTCAATCTTTAACGGAATTAAAAAAGTATGCGGTGTTTTCAAAAGTTGAAATACAAGCTGCTACCAGCAAGTTAATTGGTTTAATCGGTGATGATCTAGCTGCAACCTTAAATGCGTTGAACATTCATTTTAATGAGCAAGATAGCGCTTGCGATTTTAGTCATGGTAAAGCACTAAAATTAGCAAAAAACCGCATTTTACTGATGGTTAATGATGAATTTTCACTGCCTGATGAGGTTATCGCCCTTGAAAACGACGCGCTGTGGCACCAACATAGTATTTTAGCGGGTGAGCCTGAGCTCAATGAAGCGGCACTCGGTGAATACGTACCACAAATGGTTAACCTGCAAGCAATCGGTGGAGTAAGCTTTCGTAAAGGCTGTTACACAGGCCAAGAAACCGTTGCCCGCATGAAATACCTTGGTAAAAATAAACGCGCTATGTATATCGTATCAGGGCACAGCGATGGAGAATTAGCAGAGCCAGAGCTTGAAACCCAAATGGGTGAAAACTGGCGTCGTGCTGGCAAATTAATAAGCCAAGCCTACAATCAACAAAGTAAAACCTTATTTGGCCTTGTTGTGTTGCCAAACGACAGTGAACCTAGTCAGTTACTGCGTGCAAAACATGCCCCAACGGTAGAGCTATCAATCCTTCCTCTACCCTACTCTCTCGAAGACGAATAAATAGGAGTGACTATGATCGTTGCAACAAATAAAGTGGTAAAAATGCATTATTCAGTCATGGATAATGACAAAAACTCTATCGATAACTCATTTGATGGTGAGCCACTAATCTTTATCGTTGGTACCGGTTACTTAATTCAAGGCCTCGAAGATGCCCTACAAGGTAAAAAAGCGGGCGACACACTCAGTGTTACTGTGCCACCAGAGCAAGGTTATGGCGAACGCCATGATGATCTGATGCAAGCAGTACCAAAGTCGATGTTTGAAGGTATGGAAATTGAAGTTGGTATGCAATTTCGTGCCTCAACAGATGACGGCGATCAATCTGTAATGATCATTGATATTCAAGAAGAAGATGTAATTGTTGATGGTAATAACCCACTCGCTGGCATCACTTTAAACTTTGATGTAGAAATACTTGAAGTGCGTGATGCAACAGCAGACGAACTAGAGCATGGCCATGTTCATGGTGATGGCGGCTGTGGTCACGATCACTAATATCGACTTAAACCGACAATAAAAAAAGCGCTACTGCGCTTTTTTTATATCTATAATTTAATCAAACGAGTGTAGGCTCTGCTATTGGCTCGCTTATCTTACCCGCCAACGCTGCCAGTAAACCATCTTGGTCGTTAGTTCCCAAGCGATATTGGCTACCATCTTTTAAAGTTAGCTGTACTGCGCTAAATCCTGACACTGTGTATACCCAACCATCATGGGTAATACGTAAGCCAATACCATGACGAAAAGAATTTTCTACTGCTTTAGCTTCAATAATATCCACTAGCTGCAACTTATCACCAAACACACCAGGACCAAAACCCCAGCTAATTTGGCTGTCATCAACTTTAATGGTTAAACCATGGAACAAAAAACCCACCAGCACTAAAATCGCTGCAAATACCATTAACGGCATATCGGCACCAATTAAATACCAAGCTAAACCAACAAAGCTGGCAATCCAGCTTAGAATAACAAAAATGAACAGTGCAAATTGCTTATGCTGATACATAACACTCTCTAAAATATTAAAAACTATAAACTAATGTCGCACTTAGTTCTGAATCAAACTTTAACTTGTCGTCTTCCGGCTTAGAATTATAACGATATAAATAAGTAAACTTTAATGATATAGCACCCATCACTTGGCTGATCAATGATGTTTCTGACTTTAATCGTGAGTTTAATCCTGACAATGATTGCTCAATACTTAAATCTTGATTGAAACGTGTTCGAGTCGAGACAGTTCGCTCCCACTGCAGTGCTAAACGTAATAAATAGCCGGTTTTGGTTTTGTCTTGCTCATCTTCAAGCTCAGCATCATCTTGCGCCACCGAGCGGTATAAACCAGGCCCTATATCAAAATCAACTTGGTTTTTTACCCCTTGATACAAACGGTTACCATAACCTGCTGCAAGCGTACTTTTAAACTCAAGACCACTGAATTCATCTTCTTCATAATCACCATACATAAAGAATGAGGCGTTTTTTACCCCAACTTTATAGTTGCCCTGCGCAGAGAAAAATATACGGTTTGCCGAGACTTCATCATTACCAGTAGCATCGTTACGATCACGTTTATATAAACTATCTATTTTGAATTGATTACGCCATTTATCAAGGTCTTGATATAAGTTACCTTTGAACTTAAAACTGGTCGAGTTAGTATTACCGCGACTAACAATAAGTCCAAATTCAGTATCGCCGTATAATAGTTCGCCTTGATGGATTTTATGGATCTCTTCATCTGAGAGTTGACCATACTCATGAAAGTCTTCAAAAGGATCAACTGCCCAGACTTTAAAGCTAAGCAGGCAGCCCAACAACAGCAGTAACCTAATCACTGTTCGCTCACTGTGTTGATATTTAAAACAAGGCTGTTTTCACTAAGATACTGCATCTAGATTATTCGCTATCTTTCCATAATATATGACAAAACGGCGCATCTTTATCACGGCTAATCAAAATTTTAGCAAATAGAATATCTTGATTATCGAATTCAAGTCCCACTAACACCTGAATAAATAATTCTGGCTCTATTTCTAATGCAACAAAATCTTGCCATTGATCATCAGGCTCGCCTTCTTCAATAAAGCCAAGCTCTTCTCGATGCTGGTTAAAATCATCAACATCTTGCTCACTAAGGTTATCTGGGGCTAACTCTAAAAAGATATCGTAAGCTTGATGCGTTACTTCTTCTTCACTGTATAAACGGGGTCCTGTCATTGCCATAAACCTTTCATGATGCTAATGCCAGATATAGTATCAAACCTCAGCAAATTTTTGACAAAAAAAAGCCAGGTTTCCCTGACTTTTTTTATACAAAGCTTATTTTACGCTTATGAAGTCGCTGTACCCTTTATTTTTTCGCGCATTGACTGCACCAAACTATAAAATAACGGCACCAACAAAGTACCCAATATAGTCGCTGCTAACATGCCGGCTAGCACAGTGACACCCAGCGATACACGGCTTCCCGCTCCAGCGCCAGTTGCAAATACTAACGGTAATACACCTAATACAAATGAAAGAGCCGTCATTAATACCGCACGAAACCTCATTTTAGCTGCACTAAGAGCCGCATCAAAAATACTCTTACCTGCAAGCCGCTCTTCCATCGCAAATTCTACAATCAAGATTGCAGTTTTGGTCGACATACCTATAAGCAGTACTAAGCCTACTTGCGCATAAATATTATTTTCTATACCCAAAACGTATAACGCTAACATTGCACCAAACATTGCCAGTGGAATCGCTGCTATAACTGAAAAAGGGATCGTCCAACTTTCATATTGTGCAACCAAGAACAAGTAAACAAATAGAACGGCCAAAGCAAATAGCAACGGTGCCATATTGCCAGCTTCAATTTCTTGTTTAGATTGCCCTGCCCATTCAAATACATAGCCATTAGGTAACTGCTTAGCTAGCTCTTCCATGGCAGCTATTGCATCACCACTTGAGAACCCCGCAGCTGCTTGACCACTAATACTCGCACTACGATACAAATTGAAGTGCTTGAGGGTTGTTGGCCCAAGAATTGGTTCAAGTTTAGCAAGTGTCGTTAATGGCACCATGTCACCTTCATTGTTACGCACAAAATAATGCTGCAAGTCTGAGGGATTTTTACGGAACTCACTCTCAGCTTGCATGATTACTTTGTAAGTACGGCTAAACTGATTGAAATCGTTAATATATAATGAACCGAGCTGGGCTTGCAGCGTTAAGAATATGTCACTTAATGCAACCCCTTGAGCTTTAGCTTTATTGCGATCTATCTCTAAAAAGTACTGCGGTACATTTGCTCTAAAAGTACTGTACACATTACTCAAGCTTGGATGTTGGTTCGCTTCATATACCAGCCCATTAAGTACTTGTGCCAACTCAATAGGATCTCGGCCTTCACTGTCTTGCAGACGAAACTCAAAACCAGCGCTATTACCCAAACCAGGAATTGGCGGCGGGTTAAATACCATTATCTGCGCATCAGGCATAGCCCACATTTTTCCCATCAAACGACCAATCACTGACTTTAAGCCAAGTTCAGTACTGGTGCGCTCTTCCCAGTCTTTTAAAATAACAATACCTAAAGCATTATTTGAACCCGCCCCGCCAATCAAAGAAAAACCGGATACAGCAATAAAATCGGTTGCAGCTGGTTCTTGTTTAATAATGTCACCTATTTTATGCATCACATCAACAGTGCGTCCCGAAGCCGCCGCATCTGGTAATTGCACATCTACAAATACAAAGCCTTGGTCTTCGGCTGGGACAAAGCCTGTTGGAACGCTTTTAGCAAGCCAACCTGCCGCTACAAAAATAACTAAGGCAAAAATAGCCATTCTCGCTGAGCGTTTTAGAATAAAGTGGATAATTTTAGAATAGATGGAGGTTGATTTAACAATGCCTTTTTCAACTGGCGCCAGCCATTTTATCGGTTTCATTGACTTTTCAGTTAACAATAAGGCACATAAAGCTGGGCTTAGGGTTAATGCGTTAACGGACGAAATTAATACCGCAAACGAAATCGTTACAGAAAACTGCTTATAAAGCTCCCCAGTAATACCTGGCATGAAGCCTACTGGCACAAATACAGCTAATAAAACTAGGGTGGTCGCAATTATAGGCCCGGTTACTTGCTCCATAGCTTTAGTGACAGCCTCTTTAATCGGCAGCTTTTCTTCTTTGAGGATCCGCTCAACATTCTCAATTACAATAATTGCATCATCTACCACAATACCGATTGCTAGCACTAAACCAAATAAGGTGATTAAGTTAATTGAGTAACCCATAGCCATCATAAAAGCAAACGTGCCCACCAACGATACTGGAATGGCAATAGTTGGAATAAGTGTCGCGCGCCAATTTTGTAAAAACAAAAACACCACTAAAACAACCAGGCCAACAGCTTGAAATAATGTAACAATCACTTCTTCGATTGAGCGATTGATAAACTCTGTCGTATCGTATGGTATTGAGTATTCAACACCATCTGGTAATTGCTTAGCAAGCTCTGCCATGGTGGCTTTAACATCACTTGCCACTTGCGTTGCATTGGCATCTGTTAATTGGTAAATAACTATAAAAGCAGTATCTTGCTGGTTTAACTTAGCTGTAGTGCTGTAATCTGCTGAGCCAAGTTCAATGCGAGCAATATCAGTCAAACGTACAAAGTTACCATCTTGATTAGCACGAATAATTGTTTGGCCAAATTCATCTGGAGTTTTTAAACGTCCTTTAGCCTGAATTGAATATTCAAACTGCTGACTTGGTGAGCTCGGTGCCGCACCTAACTTACCAGCTGCAACTATAGTGTTCTGCTCTTGTAATGCCGCCCTAACTTCGCCTACTGTCAGCCCTAACGCCGCCATTTTATCTGGGCGTAACCACAATCGCATTGAGTAGGTTTTCTCACCCATAACTTCAGCCGATGCCACGCCTTTAATTCGGCCCAGCGGTTCAGTTAAGTAGTTTGTTGCATAGTTACTTAAAAAAATGGCATCAATGTTTGCTTGGCTAGAATACAAGTTAATACCCAATAACATTGAACTGGATTTTTTCTTAACCGATACACCTTGGCGGGTTACTTCGCTGGGTAACCCCGGTTCAGCTAAGGCAACACGGTTTTGCACATTTACTTGAGCAATATCAGTATCCGTGCCCACCTTAAAGTATACCGTAATCGTAGCCGTGCCATTATTACTGGAGCTGGACTCGATATACATCATATCTTTGACACCATTGACTTGCTCTTCAATGGGCCTGACCACTGACTCTTCCACTATTTGCGCACTGGCACCTGGGTAAACTGCGGTGATCTGTATTTGCGGTGGAGTAATCTCGGGATACATATTAACTGGCAGCAAACCCATGGAAATCAAACCCGCTAGCGTAATCACTATCGAAATGACTAGGGCAAATTTAGGCCGCGCGATAAACGTTTTACTTATCATGTGCGTTTCCTTTAGTTTGCAGCGTCTGGTTGGCTAGAAATTGTACCTGTGGTGTGATCGACCTTTTTTTCGACTGGTTTAACTTCGACCCCTTGACGTACTTTTTGTAAACCTTCAACAATCACTTGCTCACCTTCTTCAAGACCCGATTTAACGACCCACATCGCATTGATACGCCGTCCTAATTGCACAATACGCGTTGCAACTTTATTATCTTCACCCACTACTAATACAAATTTACCTTGTTGATTTTCTTGTACTGCAGCTTGAGGAATAAGTGCTTGCAGTTGCTTATCTTTACTTTCAACAATTAAGGTGACAAATAAGCCTGGCATTATAATGTTCTGTGGATTAGCGAATGTAGCTCTTAATTCAACAGTGCCAGTACTGCGATCAATTTTCGTATCGGCAAAATCTAACTGCCCTTTTGATCCCAAGTCCGAGTTATTTGGCAAACGCAGGGATAAATCTATTGGTACATTTTGAGGGTTATTAGCACTATCTTGATGTTTTTGACGATAACTAATGTAATCGCCTTCTTCGACCTGGAAGTTAACATAAATTGGATCCACATCAGTCAATTCCGCCAATTCATTTGAGGAAGGGCTAACAATGTTGCCTACGTCATAATTAACCTTACCGATACGCCCTGCAAACGGCGCTTTTATCTCGGTGTAACTTAGATTTAATTTTGCTTTTTCAAGGCTGGCCTTTGCAGAAATAACAGCAGCAGCGGCTTGCTCATATTTAGTGGTTAATTTATCTAAATCAGATTGTGAAATAAACCCTTGTGCAGCAACTTCTTTACCGCGTTTTAAATCACGAGACGCACCATCTTCGCCAGCAAGTTTACTTTTTAAGTCTGCTTCAATTTCAGCAACAGAGGATTGGTATTCACTTGGGTCAATTCTTAGTAATAACTGTCCTTTTTCAACAAATGAGCCTTCATCAAAATGACGTTCAATTAATTCCCCCTCAACACGAGCGCGAATTTTTACTTCCTGATGAGCTTCCGTGCGAGCAACAAACTCTCGATAATTCCCCACCTCTTGGGTAACAACATTAAATACTGAAACCGCGGGAGGTGGAGCGACTTGTTTGGTAGCGTTATCATCTGAACAACCAGCTAAAAAAGCGATTAATGTTGTACCAACTACCCCTTTGATCGCTAATGACATGTAAGTTCCTAAAATGCTAGGCGTGAACCTTTTTAGCATGGTTTATCTCCTTGGTAGCTGCGCAACTACCTTTATGTATGTATTTAAATTATCCTTAAACGTCAAGTTACGTTCAGAGGCTATTATTGGCTGATTATATAACAAGCCACTCGATTAAAAATATAGACCAATTTGTAATCATTTGTATCTCAAGTTAATAATAACTGACTCTAAAACAGCTTGTTTTTCAAAAAAAGCCACGCTTTACATCAATTCAATTAACTCGTAAGCTAAACTGAAACAGGTCAGAGGAGTTGACATGATTAACTTTGAAACACAACAGGCAATCGCCTTCGTTACATTATCCCGAAAAGATAAACAAAATGCGTTGAATTTTGTCATGTTCAAACAGCTGACAAGTATTATTAAAAAAATTAAAAAAGACCCGACTATCCGCGCTGTCGTTATTCAAGGTGATGGTGAGCATTTTTGTGCTGGACTGGATGTTGCTGCCGTTATGAAAAGTCCCATAAATATTGCCAAGTTGCTATTTAAATGGTTGCCGGGTAACTGTAATTTAGCGCAGCAAGTTGTGCTGGGTTGGCAATCACTAAGTGTGCCGGTATTCGCAGTCGTCCAAGGTAATTGCTTTGGTGGTGGCCTGCAAATAGCTCTTGGGGCTGATTATCGGATTGTGCACCCAGATGCTAAATTAGCCATTATGGAAGCGCGCTGGGGACTATGCCCTGATATGGGTGCAAATGTTGTACTACCTAGCTTACTAAAACGTGACGATGCCATGTGGCTTGCCAGTCATGCAGATCCTATTAGTGCTGATAAAGCGCTGCAATTAGGGTTAATAACCGAAGTAAATGCGGATCCAAAACAACGCTGTTTAGCAATGATCAATACCTTATTAGCTCGCTCACCGGATACTTTAGCGGCAATAAAACGCGTTACTCAACAAAGTTTTAACACTCCAAGAAGACAAATTTTAGCAAAAGAAACCATTAGCCAAATTCGTCTGCTTATTAACAGCAATACAAAAAAGGCCATTGCAAAAGCCAAAGGCGCCGATAACATTGAGTATCAAAATAGTAAACGTTGGTAACAAATTCACTTAATATCAACGCTAAGCAATAAGTCGCATAGTTTTCAACAAGCAAATATGATGAAGTATAATACGACCTGTAGTGAGTAAATAATCAATGGATCCCCGACCCCAAGTGCTTAAAAAAATCTTCCCTTATTTACTCAGCAGCTGTTTGATTTTGGGTTGTTTGGCGATAGCAAAAATAATCATGCACTGGCTGCAAGGCAGCTTTCCAGCCCCCCTCTTAGCGATGCTAATGCTACTTACGTTACTTTTAACAAACGTAGTTAAAGAGCATCACTTAACTCCCTGTGCTAAGCCATTATTAAATGTCATGCCGCTTTTTTTCATCCCTGCTGGGGTTGGTTTTATCGAACACCTTGAAATCATCGCCCTGCAATGGCAATTTCTCAGTGCAGTTTTCATTTTGGTGCCATTGACCAGCTTACTGCTTATCGCAGCAGTGATCAGTGTATTTAAAGGCAGGATTGAACATGATTGATCTATGGTGGTTAAGTATTCCTGTAATTATCACGCTGTTTTTAGGGTTAAGGAAGCTCAATACAACCATTAACAATCCTTTATTAAAAGCGCTGACTAATCCCGTTTTTATCACTATTACGCTTATAGCCATATTACTAGTGAGTTTTTCACTGCCTTATTCGCAATTTGCTAGCCATAGCCAGCTATTAAGCTATTTACTGGAGCCTGCCATTGTTGCGCTTGCATTACCGCTATATCAACAATTTGTGCATATACGAAGAAATCTCTTGCTGATTGTTGGCTGCTGTAGTCTGGGCATAATCAATGCCACTGTGGTTGCAACCTTACTCAGTGCTGCATTTAATGTGCCTGCACAATTAGCAGCATCTGTTGCCGCTTTATCGGTCACTACTCCCATTACTCTATTAGTGACTGATTCACTCGGAGGCATTGCTTCGTTGGCAGCTGCGATGGTGATTTTTATCGGCTTATTAGGTGCTTTGTTCGCGCTACTTATTCTTCGTCAGGTGGGCATTTATAACCATCAGGCACAAGGCGTTGCGATTGGTACTGCATTTCATGCAATAGGCACCGCCGCCGCACTTGTTGAGCATCCGCGTATTGGTGCATTTGCTTCAGTGGCAATGGCACTGAGCGCATTACTTACCGCTTTAATCGTACCATTACTTTATCCTTTTTTGAGTCAAGCTCTGCTATGATGAAATAGTTTAACCACTTTATTTATGGATAATAGATGATCAGTACAGAAATCCAACAAGTTGAAAAATACTACACCATGATCAGTGAGTACCTCGTTAAGTACAGCATGCAATTAGTTGGCGCATTGTTGATCTTGATTTTTGGTTTGTGGGTGGCACAAAAAATATCTAAGATGATTGCCGCTTTAATGGCGCGTAATAATATTGATATTACTCTCACTAATTTTGTCAGTAATGTAGTGAAAGTATTGTTTATCGTTATGTTCATTATTATTGCGCTAGGTAAAATTGGCATAAGTGTCACACCTTTTGTCGCTGCAATTGGTGCAGCTTCTCTTGGTGCTGGTTTAGCATTGCAAGGGATGTTATCAAATTATGGCGCAGGCTTGGCTATTATTGCCACCCGCCCCTTTATCGTTGGTGACACGATTGAAGTTAAAAATGTCAGCGGCCAAGTAAAAACCATTGAGCTAGGTTACACCATTTTGATCAATGAAGAAAAAGTCGAAATTACTATTCCTAACAAACACATCGTTGGCGAAATACTGCATAACTCATTTAATTATTCATTAGTAAAAGGTGAAATTGATATTGCCTATAATGCCAGTGCTGAGCATGCTATAGAGCTTATAGAAAACGTATTAAAAGACCATGAGTTAGTCGCAAGTGAACCGCTATCACAAGTTGGCATTGAACGGTTTGCTGAAAGTGGAGTAACAATTAGTTACCGCTACTGGGTGCCGACGACGAAAATAATTGAAACCAAGCTGGCCGTAAACGGTGGCGTATATAGTGCGATTCAAGGTGCGGATATTGAAATTCCATTCCCACAACGGGTGATTACTATTAATAAGCACGATCTTGATAGTTAAATGCTGTATATAAAAAGGGAGCCGCTGACGGCTCCCTTTTTACGACTAATTATAGTACAGCTTTAAAACTTATAGCGCACATTCGCAGTTACAGTTCTGCGTTGACCATAGAAGCAATCTCCACGCGCTAAACATGATGTAATCACTGTTTTATCCGTTAAGTTTTGCGCTTGTAAACTAAAACTATAGTCATCAAAATCATAACCAATCATAGCGTCAAATAAAGTATAGTTATCCGTTTTAATAGGGTCATTTAAAACTATATTATTCATTTCAACATAGGCACTTCCATCTGATGTTTCACCAACGTATCGTGCTCCAAAACCCATTTTAAAGCCGTTCAATGACTCAGGTCGCCAAGTACTCCAAATAGATGCTTGCTGATCTGGCAAGGCACTTAACTTTGCACCATCTTCACCAAGAGTATTACTTTGACTAACATAGCCGTCAGTGTATGCATAAGATGCGTAAACATCGACTGTATCCCACGCTAGCTGTGCTTCTAATTCAATACCTTTAACAGTTACCTCACCTTGCTGAACTTGTCCATTAGGGTCAATAAGATTTGCATTACCCACCTGGTCAGCTGGTAAGCTGGTGGTGCGATTTTGCTCAACGATATGATACACCGCAGCTGTTAATAAATGCTCTGTACCTGCTGGTTGATATTTTAAACCCGCTTCAACTTGCTCACCCGTTTTTGGTTCGAAGGCTTTACCGTAAGCATCTTGACCTATTAATGGTTCAAATGATTCACTATAACTTGCATACGGTGAAACCCCTGAGTCAAATAAATACATCAAGCCTAAACGACCGGTGGTAGCATACTGTGACTCACTTTTGCCGTTTTCAGGATTTGTTGTTGCTTTATCGCGACGTAATGCTGTTGAGACTATCCACTTATCAGCAATTTTCATGCTGTCTTGAATATATAGGCCAGTTTGATAAGTCTTTGATGAGGGAACGTCAATCAAATCACCCACTGTTGGTAAATTATCTACTTTACCGTATACAGGACTAAATAAATCGAGCGTGCCAGCAAGCCCAGAAACAGAGTCGTTATCAGTATAAGCATTCTGATAATCGAGCCCCATCACTATTGTGTGCTCAATATTACCGGTTATTATATTGCCATGAAACTGGGCATCACTGGCAATAGCCCGCGAATCAGCGGAGCTAAGGTAAGACACTCGCTTGACGCTGCGCCCATCTTCTGAAAATTTAGGTGGCCAACCATAAATCGTATGATACTCAGCATGACTATCGGTGTAACGCGCAGCAAGTTTAAACTGCCAATCAGCATTAATATTTTGCTCTAAAATCGCAGTGATTGACGCTTGCTCAGTATCATAACGATCAAAACCCGGCTCAGAAACAAAACGGTTTGATGGAATTTTGCCGTTTTCGTTTTCTAAAATGGTGCCTGAGTGAGGTAAGAACGAGGTACTCGTGCCTGATTCATTCTTTTGCCAATTAGTTAATAGCGTTATTTTTGTATCATCAGTGGCATACCAAGTTAATGATGGAGAAAACACAATACTGTTATCTGGCACATAATCGGTTTGGGTATCACTCTCTCGCCATAAACCAATTACTCGCCCTTGTAATGAAGCATCATCATTTAATGCACCGGTAATATCTCCCGCAACTTGTTTGCGCGAGTAATTACCAACTTGCCCCCAAAGCTGTCCTGATGTTTCAGCTTCTGGTTTTTTACTGACTAAGTTAACAATCCCGCCAATTGACCCCTGTCCATAAAGTACTGAGCTCGGCCCTTTGAGTATTTCAATTTGCGACAATCCATAAGGGTTAGTGCGAACATTATTATAACTACCATACAACGATTTTAAGCCATCTAAGTATTGTACGGGCGACACACCACGAATAACCGACCAATCGCCACGGGTATCAACACCGTATGGACCATTATATAAACCAGACACATAACCAATTGCATCTTGAATAGTTAGTGCGCCTAAATCTTCAATTCGCTCTTGCGTTAAAACTGAAACAGACAACGGAGTTTCAATAATTGGCACGTCTGATTTTGCACCAGACGCACTCATGTATGAAATCAAACCTCGTTGGCTTTTTACCGTAATAACTTCTAAATCGTGATCTTCACTCACAGCATGCTGTTCGGCAACAGCATTAGAAGGATTTAACAGTGAAAGAAGAGTCAAAGATAAAATACTTAACGGTGTATTTATTCCACTTAACTGCATTAATATTCCTTAGGACAAATTGAAATTGAAGGTAGTTTAATAGTACAATTATTGAAATGCAATATGAATGATAACAAATATCATTAACAATAGGTTTCACTATGGCTAAAGTAAGCAAGCGATTTTGGTTTCAATTACATGGCTGGTTCTCATTGCCTGTATGGGTTTTATTCTGTTTTATTTGTATTACAGGCACTCTCTCTGTAGTGAGTCATGAGCTTACCTGGTTAACCAACCCTGCTGCTCGAGCAAGTAATCCTAACAATTTGCCTGCAAAACCAATCGATGAATTAATAGCAGCAGTAGAACAACAACATCCAACTGCTGATATCACATCAGTATTGGTGTATGAACCGTATTTAGTAAACGCTATTATTTTTACAGATCACAATAAACCCCAAGCAATTGCCTACGTAAATCAGTACACAGGGCAAATACAAGCAGTTAATCAAGGCATCACCTTTATTGGTTTTATGCGCGCGTTACATGGTTGGCTGTTGTTTCCATGGCAAGCTGGTTATAGCGTCGGTTATTATCTTGTATCTGCAATGGCAATAGTCATGTTTGGCGCATTAGCCACCGGGCTGATTATTTATAAAAATTTCTGGCGTGCTTTTACTCAGCCTAAATTGCGCTTTAATCAAGGTAAAAAAACCTTACTAAAAGATTTACATAGCTTAGCTGGCGTCTGGTCTATGTGGTTTTTACTCATTATGAGCTTAACGGGGTTTTGGTATTTAACTCAAGCAATTATGTGGCATAACGAAATTGATATTGAAGAGCATCCGCCGCTGGTAAGCATAGCTGATTTGCCCACCTCTAAAACGGTACCGGCCATCAGTCTAAGTCAGGCTCTACAGCTCACTAAGCAGCAGTTTACTGACTTTGAACCTCATTACATCATGTTCCCAGAACATAGCCGAGGCATGTACAGTATCAGCGGCTCGAACAACACTATTTTCTATGATGACTATGCGTTCTCAACGACGATAAATCCTTGGACAGGCGAATTAGCACAGACTAAAAGTCCCGGATCAATGAACGCTCTACAAACTATTTCTCATATTGCAGACCCTTTGCATTACGGCACAATTGGCGGGATCTGGACCAAGCTAGTTTGGTTTATTTTTGGCGTGATCTTAAGCGGTATGTCTATTACAGGCTTTATGATGTGGCGTAGTAAGTTAGCTAAGACAACAAAGGCGCAGCTGCTAACGACTGACTATATTCAGGAGGCACAATAATGGCGCGACTTAAAAGTACTTGGTGGCAACGCTATAAGTATCTACTACATGCTAGTATTTTAATTTTACCATTTTGGTTTTTATATCAATCAATGATTCTCATATTTCCTGACTCATGGGGCGAGCAAACAATGGGAGAGTTTACCCTTGCACCCATGCCACTTAATATGGGGCCCCCCTATAGCCACCATGGTGAATACGTTAAAGATTTTATGGTAATGTTTAATAAAGGAAAAATAGCAGATGTACGCCAAGGTTACATGAATATTGGCCCCACTCCTTTACCACTTAGTCAGTTATCAAAAGCCGATGAAGGTATTTTACATGGCACGCGTCATGGTCAACATGTGCACGCTATTGCACCAAAATTAATAACCAGCAAAGATAAGGCATGGATCACACTCCAAACGTGGCAAGGTGAATTGCTAGTTCAAAGCTGGGAAATTCCAAGCCAGTTTATTAACTAACAACAATGGGGAGCAAAACATGCTCCCACGCCCACCCAAACCCAACCTTTATTTAACTTAAATCACCATTTATCTTTACAAAAGTAATAATATAATAAAGTATTACAATTAACCTTTTAAAGGTTAATCGTTGAGCTGCTCATCGAATGCTAAATTTGCTTGAGCTATCGGATCATACACACACAGTACTTTGGAGATAAAATGAAATTTTCCACACAATTACTTTGCTGGCTTAGTTTAGCCGCCAGCCCATTTTTTAATAATGCATTCGCTATCGATAATGGTGTCTATACCATAAAATCAAAATATAGCGCCAAATTTGTCGAAGTCGCCAATGCATCAACTGCGGATGGCGCGAATATTAGCCAATGGGCTAATACTAATCACGATACCCAACGTTGGCTCATTACTCAGGTTGAAAATAATAACTACTCTGTAATAAACCTTAACAGCGGTAAAGCAATGGAGGTCTTTGAGTGGTCAACTAGTGATGGCGCAAACGTAGTCCAATATGACTATAGCGCTGGTGCAACGCAGCATTGGCAAATTAATAACGAAGGCAACGGCTATGTGAGCTTTATCAATGCCAATAGCCAAAAAGCACTCGACCTGTATGACTTTGACGGCAATGACGGGGCTAATATCAGCCAATGGGCATACAATGGCAGTGATGCACAGCTTTGGCAGCTCAATAAACTCGCCAACGTAGAACCCGCTCCCTTTGATCCTTCAACTACCAATGGCGCAACGGATCATTGGCCATTAACCGGTAGTTTAGTCACTCACGATCCAACCATCAGTTACGAAAATGGTACGTGGTGGATATTTCAAACTGGGCCTGGCATCGCTGGAAAGTGGTCAAATTATGGCGTAGCATGGAATGATGCGGCAGCAATTTTTCCTAATGGCTTAAATTGGTGGTCTAACTATGTGCCTGAACACGATGGCATTGATGTTTGGGCGCCTGAACTTAAAAGTTACAATGGCCGCAGCTGGCTTTATTATGCAATATCAACCTTTGGCTCGCGTGTTTCGGCAATTGGTTTAGCCTCAGCAAGTAGTGTCTCTGCCGGTAATTGGCGTGATGATGGTTTAGTGATAAACACCACCAACAGCAATAACTACAATGCGATTGACCCAGATTTAGTCGTCGCCAAAGATGGTGCGCCATGGTTAACATTCGGTTCGTGGAATTCAGGTATCAAGTTAATGCGGATCAACCCAATAACGATGAAACCATTTGGTGAGCTCTATTCCCTTGCTAGCCGCTCAGGTGGCATTGAAGCACCAACAATCATCTATCGCCAAGGATACTACTACCTATTTGTATCTGTTGGTAAATGTTGCGCAGGAACCGATAGCACCTATCGTATCGCATATGGGCGTGCAACGGATATTCGTGGTCCTTACTTAGACAAGAATGGCAACAATATGCTCTCTGGTGGTGGCAGTATTTTAGATGCTGGTAACAGCCAGTGGGCCGGACCTGGCGGCCAAGATATTCTTAATACCGATGTAATGGTTCGCCATGCTTATGATAAAGGTGACAACGGTGTGCCAAAACTATTGATCAGCACACTAAATTGGGACTCAAATGGTTGGCCAAGATTTTAAACCAGCCAACTTAACAACATTTATAAAGCGTGTAATAACGCGCTTTATAAAAAACGCTCCATGATAGCGGAGGCGATTTGCGTAGCTATTCCACATCCCCACATATATGCACGTTGGATCGGGTAACCTCTAAAAATCCAACGCTTTCTAACATGATTAAAATTACTTAAATAATCAGCTTTGGCATCTGGCAGAGGTTGATCAGCAAGCTTTGCCCATGCTTTATAAACACCCGACATATCTGCACCACGCATAAATTGCTGTAACCAGCGAGGAAATCGCGCGTATCGTATCGTCGACTGAAAATCGATGATATACGGTTTACCATCATCACTACAAAGCACATTACCCAAATTGCGCAAATCTAAATGTACAACCCCTCGGCGATGCATTAATGCAACCAGTCGTTCAAAATCTTTAAAAAAACTAACGGGTAGCACTTCTTTTTGTTGTAATAACTGTTTAAGTGGTGTGCCTGTAATATAGTCATAGGCAACAGCAATCGGCGATAATCGTAAAAATCGCCCACTCACTCCAGTTATGCCAGCTAAACGAGCCAGCCCTTTATACTCTTGATTCACCGATAAAGGCGCAAAGGTTTTTCTCACCCACCAAGGGCTATGTTGAAAATCTTTAATGACTAAATCGAGTTGCTGATCGGTATAACGATAGACAATAGCATTTGCAAAACGTCCGGTATGAACAACATTTAAATTTTCGGCTGCAAACTGATGTTCTGGAAATTGCTGCTGTAACTGCTGTAATAAAGTAGCTTCGATCATAACACCCTGCGACTTGTTAAATATAAATGCCTAGGCAACTATATTGTCAAATCTCTGCACTCACAGCAATATGACCCTTAGCTAGATTTACGATTTCAAATTATGAATTGCTCTAAATAACAGCTTTGCCAACAATTTTTTTTCATCATCAGAAAAGTCGATTAGTGCTGTGCGGTAAATATTATTCACAATAGGGAGTATTTCAGGGTAAAGCTGTTGGCCTTTTTCAGTAAGGCATAATAGCGTAGAGCGGCGATCTTCTGCGGATTGTTGTTTTGCAACTAAGCCTTTTTCTTCTAAACGAGACAACAAACGGCTCATCGCGCCACGATCATAAACCATATGCTCACATAGCTCTGCCAAAGTATGCACTTTGCCTCGTGCTAATAACACCACAACAATATATTGCGCCGAAGTTAAATCCATTGGCGTAAGGCCAGCATCTAGATGAGTTACTAAATTTGACCGTAAATAAGCAACTAACCGACCCAGATCTTGAACAGGATCAAGATCATCAATACAACATTGTACAAGTGAAGCGGACTCTTTCATAAATTCTCAAAAACTGCGTGAAGGTCACTCATTGACCGTTAATAGCTATAATAATTCAATCAAACATAATTGCGTAGTGACACCTAATTAGTGTAGCGTCGAACAAGCTAACTAATGTTATTGAGGAATACATGCAAAGTAAACAACGAGATGTTATCAAGTATATTGCCATACTTATACTGCTACTACTTTGCTGGTCAGAGCAATTTAACAGCTACATCATGGATTTTCTTGACCAAACCTTAGTGCAGTCATCATTAGTTTATGCTTCTGCACGCAGTGTTAACGGCATTATTTCTTTATTGCAATCGGCTGAAGTCGGTATTGGTATAGCCAGCATAGCGCCTGCGCAATTGCTTGATCCGGTGAACGATTTAGCCGAATACATTGCCGATGCGATGCGCATATCATTAGGCTCACTGTTTATCCAGCGGATTTTATTTACTATTTCATCAGGGGTATTTTTTAGCGCCTTGTTTACCGCCAGCGTCATTAGTTATTTAGTCTGTGATTATTTTGGGTATTTAAAACAGCTTAAAGGAAAGTTACTAGCCAGCCTGATTTTAGTGCGGTTTTTAATTCCATTTGTAGTACTTGCAACTGGGCTTGCCAGCCAAGCCTTTCTAGATGAAGAAATTAATTATCAAAATCAATATGTTGAAAAGACCGTTGACACACTTAGCGTACAGGCTAATGCAACCTCCACACTATCAGCACAACTGAGCGCAAAAATTAACAGTGACAAGCAAACAACTCTCGATGAACTCGAACTTATTGCCGTTCAGCAACAACAATTAAAAGCAATTATTACAGATAACCAACAGCAGCTTGAGCAATTAAATAAGCAAATTGACGCCATTCAAACGACCCGCAGTTTAGCCGAAAAACTCACCTTAACAGAGCTTCCCGAGGCTAAACCATTACTGCAAAAACAGCGCGAGTTAAAGCAACAACAAGCATCTATCAACAATCAGTTCGCCGCGTTATATCAACAGAAAGCTCAACTGCAACAACAGCTGCATGATTATAACGACCAACTAGCAGGTAATTCTGGCAATTTAATTAGCAAAGTCGTTGATACCGTTACCACTGGCATTACAGATATGGCTAATTCTTTAGAGGGCTTATTTATTGAATTTTTAAACTTAGTGTCGTTACTAATCATCAAATTATTTATCATGCCTTTGCTCTTCTTATATTTATTTAGTAAGGCATTTAAAGCTATTTGGCAACGTTCCGTGCTGCAAGCATTAGCGCAAATGAAAACAGAAATACACACCACCATCACAGAAAAATAACCGCTATATCATGCTTAGGGTCACATCAGCTCAGCATGAAAGCGATGCCCTAATGGGTCATTTTAAAACTAACAATTAAAAATTAAAACCAATAAAAACAGATAGATAAAATAAAAAGCATTGAATGAAAGGAAACCTAAATAGCTTTACTCTCACTGCAGAAGTCTTTCTTTTGTCACGGTTTTGTCATAAAAGTTATTTAGCTTGCATCGCATACATGGCTAACTTAGGACTTTACTCGTGCCAACACTTAAACCACTTGCTTATGCACTGAGCATATTAACACTCACAGCAACATTAGGCGCTTGCAGCAGCCAAGATGTTAATTCCACTCAACCAAGCCAAACTACACTAAAGCTTAACAGCACACCATTTTGGCAACAAAATAATGCTCAAGGATCGCAAGCTGCTTGGCTTTTTGATGATGCATGGTTACTAGCCAGTGAAAGCCAAGGCTTAATTGTAGTAGAGCAAAATAAACAACATAGCGAAGTACTTAACGCGGGTAACTTTGAAACTCTGTCAGTGCGTACTATTGGCGACAATCGCTTTTTAGTGACCAGTATTGATAATGAACGTGATCTGGTTGCCGTTTTCACCCTAACTAAAAGTAACGGCAACTGGCAGCTAACGGAGCACACACCGATTGTTGCACCGCAAGCAAAACCTGAAGCGGTCTGCCTATTTAACAATCACAATACGGGGAGTATTTCTGCTTTTGTTGCTGATGTTCGCGGCTTAATGCGCGAAACCTTAATTTATAACTTTGCCACAGAGCAAACCACTAACATTGCGGTCCGAGAATTTGCCGGTGTAAATGAAGCTGCGGGTTGTGCGGTTAATGATGTAAGCCAACAATTATTTATCAGTGAAGAAGAACTTGGCATTTGGCAAATGAACGCCAATGCAGAATCTTCAGCGAGTAAACAACCTCTTACCATGGTTGCTCCCTTTGGTGAACTGGCCAGCGGTATTGGCGCATTAACCACCAGCACTGATGGCAGCCTCTGGTTTACTAGCAGCAGCAATAACACCCTATACCGATATAATCCAGAGCAAGGTATACAACAAAAGTGGCGTGTCTCTGGAGATCTCAGTATTGGTTCTGTGGTAATTGATAATAACGCCACTACTGCTCAAGCCATTATGTATGACGATGAAAGTGGCGCGTACCGCAGCAGCCAGTTAATTTTAGACCCAATCACCAGTACGACAAAAACCAACACCACCACTGCAAAAACAGCACATGTGTATGCAAAAGTGCAAACGACACCAGTTGCAGCATTTGGTGATGCCGCAGACGATCCAGCCATCTGGGTGCATCCAACCGACGCCGCTAAAAGCTTGATCATTGGCACCGATAAACGTCGCGGACTGATGATCTATAACTTAGCTGGAGAACAAATTCAAAGCCTTGACGTAGGTAGAGTTAACAATGTTGACGTTCGTCAAAGTAGTAATATCAACAACCCAACTCACACGCTAATTGCAGCCAGTAACCGCAGTGAAAATAGCATTAGTTTGTTCACTGTCGACATACAAAACAGCGTACACCACTTAGGTAGCGTGGCTACCAATTTGAGTGAGATTTATGGCTTATGCATGTATTCATCGAAATCTGGTGACTATGTATTTGTGAATGATAAATCAGGGTTATATCAGCAATATAAAATAACCAGCCAACAGCAACAAGTCTCGGGCAAACTGGTGCGCGAATTTACTCTACCTAGCCAACCAGAAGGTTGTAGTAGTGATGATAAAAACGGCGAACTGTTTGCTGGCGAGGAAGACGCTGGTATTTGGTTTATCCAAGCAGAGCCTGACTCACAGCAAGCGCCTATTTTATTGCAATCCGTGAATGAAATGCTAGTTGATGATGTAGAAGGTATGGAGATTTATCATGGTAAAGACGAGCGCTTATTAGTGGTATCTAGCCAAGGTGACGATAGTTATGTCGTGTATCGTATAAATAAAGGTGAAAAACACCCAACCCTTGAGTTTGTCAGTAAGTTTAATATTCTTGCAAACTTAAATAACGGTATTGATGGCGTGTCAGAAACCGATGGCTTAACCGTTACAGCCAAAGCGCTGCCTGGCTACCCTCTTGGCGTATTAATAGTGCAAGATGGCTACAATCGTATGCCACAGCAACCACAAAATTTTAAACTGGTGGATTGGCGCCAAGTACATTCACTTATCCATGGCGACGCTAAATAAACTAAACAAATATAGCCGTCACTTGGCGGCTATATTACCGTTGTTAACCACCAAATAACTAACACCAACACAGTTAAGCCAAGCATTGCTTTGGTTTTATGTTTTGTGATAATTCGCTCTGCTTGATTGCCAGCATAATACACCACCAGCGCCAGACCAAAATACCGAATTGAGCGGGCAATAGTCGTTGCAATTAAAAACATTATTAATGAATATTTGGTGGCACCCGCTGCGAGCATAGCTATTTGAAAAGGAATTGGCACTATCCCCAACATTATTACAAACCAAAAACCTTGCTGCTGCATTTGTTGTTCTACGTGTTCAAACTGCTCTGGATTTGAAAAGGTATTGATCACCCAATCGCCAACCGCATCAAACAAGTAATAGCCAAGCGCGTAACCAAACAATGCCCCAATAATACAGCCTAAAGTCGCCATTAAGGCTATCAGCCAAAGCTTTTCACGCCGCGCTTGCATCAACGGCACCAATACTGCTTCAAGAGGGATAGGAACTATCGTTGACTCTAAAAATGAAGCCGCCGTTATGCTGGTTAACATATGCTTTGAATCAATAAATTGTCGTGTTTTTTGCTTTAAGCGCTGCATAACAGCCATAGTATCACCTTGGTAGTGCTTATAAGTTATATTTATAAGCATATTGCAAGCTCAATACCAGCCTTGCATAATTAATAAGTACATTGTTTTATAAGCATTTTTTAATACAATTTAACAGGAACAGGCAAATAAATTTAACTGATAGTGTAAAAACCCCCAATTAAAATTGTAAATTTTACTGTAATCAATCGCTTAGGGATTAAGCAATGTAATATTGGCTACGGCCACTATTTTTCGCTTTGTACAAGGCTTGATCAGCACGTTTAACTACCTCATTAAACGCTTCTTCTGGGGCCTTAAATGACACACCAATACTTACACTTACCGTTCGATTAGCAGCAAGTTCAATGGTATGTGCAAGTGATAGTAATTGCTCACTTAAATCGCAGGCTTTTGGTCGGTCATCGCCGGGCAGGTATATTGCAAACTCTTCACCACCTAAACGTGCAAAAACACTATTATTAGGTAAAGCTTTGGCATATAAAGATGATAATTCGATCAGTACTTGATCCCCCCTATCGTGACCAAACAGATCATTAATCACTTTAAAAAAATCGATATCAATAAGCAAAATTGTATACGGGGCTGATTGATTTTTTTGCATATATTGATAAAAGAATTGGCGGTTCGCTATTTGGGTTAAGTAATCAGTGATCAGCTCTTTTGATAACTGCTGCTGCACACTTGTTAAATCGCCTATAGTTAACTTTAAACCATAACAAGTAAACAACATGCCTGCAGTACGTAAAACATCCTCAACATAAATACCAATAAACAAAGGCTGGATCAGCACTTCATCAAGTAGATCAAAGGTTAAACCCGCTGACCACAATAATAAACCGATGCTTAAATTAACATAAGCAAAAACTGATAAGTTGGCCCTTTGGACAATGATAAAAATAGCCACCACAATTAATAGGTTAATTGCGTCGGTAAGTACACCATTAAAAAAAATACTGTTATCTAATTCAGGATAGAAATAAATATACGAGGTAACTATTAAAAACAGAGTAACTACAAATACAGCTGAAAACACGGCTTGTAAGGTGTTTTTTGCCGTTTGTTGTTGAAGTTTATTATCACTGTATTTCATACACGTTTCGCTGATTAAGTGAGCGCTATATTAAATAACGCTATCACAAGCTAATGAATATATAGCTTTTAAATACAACTGCCGTTTTATATCACTGGAGCTGATTTTTTAAGTTCCTAACACCAGCACCAACCTAAGTTTACACACCTAAACAAGGTATTTTAACCACAGCATTTTTTGTATTTTTTATTACTGCCACACGAACATGGATCATTACGTTGTGGTGTTTTTTCAAAAACTTGAGTAACAGGTTTATTAAGCACAATATCTAAAGGGGTAATATCTTCAGCAAGCGTACTATCAACACGAATATCTGCAAATAAATCGTTAGCTATCAAAATAGCGTTTATTTCAAGTTCACGTGCAGCGCTTTGCACCTGTAAAACGAGCGGATTTTCTTCGCTACCAGGTTTTACTTTCGGTTTAGGCTGATAAGTACCTTGATTATTTTTACCCATAATATCGGGCTTACCACGATAGAAAAATTTTGACACCTGCGTTCCTAACTGTCATTTAAAGCAACTCACCGCGAGTAGCTAAAGGCTGCGCAGTCTAACAGAATTTAATGCTGTTAGCGCGCATCTTTAAAATCGATAATGAAGCTAATAAACTTTAGTCGTCTTCAGGTGCTTGTGCTGCTTTTATTCGCTCTTGGTTTTCTTGCATTTGCTCAAATGCAGCTTTGATTTCATCAAGCACTGAATCAACATCAGCCTCAGCATGGTTATCTGCAACCTCACCGTAAAGAACTGTTTCTGCTGTTAATTCACCCGCTTGATACAAAGCCCACATTTCTTCACCAAAACGCGTATCGAGTATTTCTGGTGCGTACTGCCCGTAATACAAGCGCATATTGCGTACATCACGTAAAAACATTTCTTGCGCATTGTTATTCGCCGCCGCATTTACTGCCTGCGGTAAATCAATCACCACCGGACCGTAGCTATCTACTAACACATTAAATTCAGACAAATCACCATGCACAATACCCGCACATAGCATTAAGCGAATGTAATGAACCATAGTAGCGTGATCTTCAATTGCCTGCTCAGCAGTTAAACTCACATCATTTAAACGCGGCGCAACATCACCATCATTATCGGTGACTAAATCCATGATCAGTACACCATCGTAACAACCATGAGGTTGTGGTACTTTTACGCCAACCCGAGAAAGCGTGAAAAGCGCATCTACTTCCGCATTTTGCCACACGTTTTCTTGTTCTTTACGACCAAACTTAGAGCCTTTTTCCATCGCACGACCGCGGCGGCTATTCCTTACTTTACGTCCTTCTTGGTATTTTACTGCTTGTTTAAAACTTCGGTGTTGTACATCTTTGTACACTTTCGCACAGCGAATATGCTCGCCACAGCGAACCACATAAACCGAGGCTTCTTTTCCACTCATTAATTGGCTGATGACTTCATCAACGATACCGTCTTCTATTAACGGTAAAATCTGTTTTGGCGTTTTCATGACACTCTTATACCGTACTTAGGCATACCTTGTAATCTTCTCGCAAACTATTTTATCTGACAGACCCTTACGTTAAAGCAAAAGTAGACGAAAACCAATGCTAATAAGCGCACAATTGAACTTATCAAGCATGTTAAAGAACAAAAAACTTGACTAAATCGGCTAAATCCACAAACTGCGAAGTTAACAGCCCAAATTATACTTACTTTATATGAATTCAGAAATACGCTATCGCTTCCAATCTGGTCAAATCGCTAATCGTTTTTTAAACGAATTAAAGCATTGGCCTGTCGCCCGGGTAAAAACAAAACTTCTTAATGGTGGTTTTGACGTTAAAGTAAATTATCAATTCGATGGCGCGGGGTTTGATTACACTTGCGCAGAACTTGATGAATTAGCCGCAAAACATGCCGGTGAAGAAGTTAGCTAAGTATATTAAGCATACAGCAATATACATTTTGAGTTCTCTCAGCTATGTTATTAAATCTTAAATCAATAACATATAGGCACTGCAATGAATAACCCACATTCAGATCACATTCCTCAAGAAGCCTTTGATTGGTACGATGAATACGCTCATGGCAAAATGGATAGACGCACGTTTATGAAAAAACTTGGTGGCTTAGTCGCCCTTGGTTATTCAATGACAGTGCTCACTTCAGCGTTATTACCAAATTATGCCTTAGCCGAACAAGTTTCGTTTAATGATGAATCAATTAAAGCAACTTACCAAAGTTTTGATTCCCCCAATGGTCATAACAAAGGACAAGGTTATTTAGTAGTGCCAACACAATTAAAGGGCAAGCGCCCGGTAGTCTTAGTGGTGCATGAAAACCGAGGCTTAAACCCCTATGTAAAAGATGTGGCCCGTCGTTTAGCCAAAGCGGGTTTTGTCGCTTTTGCACCCGATGCGCTATTTCCGCTAGGTGGTTATCCGGGTAATGATGACGAAGGGCGAGCCATGCAAAGCTCAATGGATAAAGAGAAAATTCAAAATGATTTTGTTGCCGCAGCCCACTATTTAAAATCACACCCACTCAGTAATGGTAAACTTGGTGCCGTTGGATTTTGTTTTGGCGGTTATATTGTCAATTACCTCGCTGCGGTTGATTCATCATTATTAAGCGCCGGAGTACCATTTTACGGCACGCCCGCCAACGAAGCTCTGCGCAAAAATATTAAAGCCCCGTTAATGATCCAATTAGCCGAGCTTGATGAGCGCGTAAATGCAACATGGCCTGACTATGAGCGCGATTTAAAAAGTCTCAATGTAGATTATAAAATGTATATGTATAAAGATGCCAATCACGGTTTTCATAATGACTCAACGGGCCGTTACGATAAACCGAATGCAGAACTTGCATGGCAACGAACCTTAGCATTTTTTGAGCAACACCTTGTTTAATTATATCTTGTTTAATTATATCTAGTTTAATTGCACCTTGATTAATTGCATAATGGTTAGTGCCAAGCATAATAAGCTAGCACTAACTTCACTCAGTATTAAGTACTTCAGTTAAGAAAAGTCACCGACTCTATGACTAAATTTTTTCTCCTAAAATACATCGCTTTTTTTAGTGGATGTGTTGCTTGTTTTACCCTTCATACACAATTTGCAGTGCCTGCGGTTATTGCATCTTGCCTAACCGGACTTATTGGCAGCTTTATTCCTTTTCCAAAACAGTATGCAAATCATCCTTACGCAGCTGTTTATGCTGGTAGTTTTGCTGGAATGTGCTCTCAGGGGTTGATTAATACCTATTGGGAATTAGCAATTATTTCATTGATTGGGGCTATTTTATACGTACTGACGACTAAAGTGTTTACTGGCTTTGGTGGTAAATTAGGAAGTATCGCCTTTATTAGTGTTGCTTTGTTTGTATTAGCTAAAGGGCTTGCGGCATGAGTTTATCATCGGTAACACTTGCTTTACTTGGCGCGTTTTTGACCTTTTATTTAGCTAAGCATAACCGTCTAGATGCGATTAGAGCGTCAGCAATTTTAGCTATTATCGCTTACCTTATTTTACTTGCCACCGAGTTCAACGCAGAGCTATATAGCAGCATTTTTTTTGGTGGCACATTTATAGGCATGAGCGCACCAAAGCGCTTTGGTATTTACACGCTGTTTTCTGCCAGTGTTATTTTTTCGATTTTGTTTGATAATTTAGTGCCTTACCTTAGTAGCTTTGGCGGAGCTTTGGGCATAAGTGGATTTTTGTCGATATGTGTCTGCCAAATAGCGATTGTACTAGGCGCTCCTCGCAGTAAAAAACCGCTTTAGTTTCGATGTTTAATTAGTCAAACTTTCAGTTTAAGTTAAGCTTTCCTTAAGTATTGCCTTCTATGCTGAGTTTAAATTACTACCACACTACGCTGAATATGCTTATGTTCAACGCAGTCATTAAACTCAGGCACTTATGAAACGCATCATCTTAACTAGTTGTTTATTTTACTGCTGCTGTAGCAATGCAGAGACTGCTAACTCACTCGAGTCCATATCGAGTTGTAATGCTATTGAGCCCCAGCCTGCGACCATTGAACCAAATGCACCGCTTGGTGAAATAATTATCAAAAACAATCCAATTTTTGATCCGCATTCACCTGAAACCACAGCCTTACATCGCTTTATTAATTGGTTACATATTGATACTCGTAAAGCAGTTATTCATGAGCAGTTACCATTTCAGTTGGGCGAACAAGTCGATGACACGCAATTAAGAGAAGCTGAGCGTATCCTGCGTAAGAAAAAATATATTCGCGACGCAAAGATCAGCACAACGCCAAACTGTAATGACAACAATGACCAAGCCGTAATTGTTGAAACATGGGACACCTGGAGTTTATTACCAACCATTGACTTTGGTCGCAGCAGCGGCAATAACAAGTTCAGCATTGGTTTTAAAGAAGAAAACTTTTTAGGCTATGGCATACGCGCATCAGTAAAATATAAAACAGATCACGAACGCAGCGGTTATCATACCATGCTGCAAATGCCTGTGCCGTGGCAACCGCATGCGACATTGAGCTTACAAGCCGATGACTATGACGATGGACAAGTTTTTATGTTTGACTATCAACAACCTTTTTATCAACGAAGTAGTGATGCTCTAAGACGTTATTATGCTAAAACACAACAACAAAAAACCTCTATATATCAAAATGGCGAAACTCGCTCTGAGTTTTTTTCTGATGATACACAAGGGCAGCTTGCAGTAGGTGGCGTATGGTCACAAGACAGCAGCGCAACAACACATTGGCTTTCGGGGATTGATTATCAAGACATCCGCTATGATCAAGTTGCCAACACACCGCTTCCCGCTAACTTAAATAACTTTACCATTGCAACACCTTGGCTTGGCGTTCACTGGATACAAGATGATTTTACCGTCCTTCAAGACATCGACCTTATCAATCACAGCGAAGATATTAACCTTGGCTGGGAATTAAACGCCAAATTTGGTGCTGATATGATTAATCCCGGTGAAGGCTTTATTGTTGAAACGGGGATCGACAAAGCCTGGGCGAGCGATTCATCCACCCTGTTTAGATTTAGCGGCGGCTTAAATGCCGAAATTGGTACTGAACTTGAAGATCGTGTCGCTTTATTTTCTAAAGGGCAAGTTAACCTGCGTCTCTCCCCTTTATTTGCCTTGTATGGTCATATAAATGCACAGTGGCAAAATACCGAATTCGCTGAACAACCACTTGCTGTAGGTGGTGAAGAAGGTATGCGCGGCTTTCCACAAAGTTACCAACATGGCACACAAAGTATACAAGCTAGCGCAGAGATACGTATATATCCAAACATAAATTTATATCAAATTGCCGATGTAGGTTTTGTGGGCTTTGTCGATGTTGGGCGTGCCTCTGGCAAAGTGCAAACACCTAATATCACTGATAGTACGCTTAGTAGTGTTGGTTTAGGTATTCGTCTGTTCTCATCGCGCTCTAGTAATGACAACGTCGTACATATCGATTTAAGTAAACCCCTTGGTAATTACCAAGCGGTCGACTCATGGCAACTTGGATTATCGGTGGGTACAACTTTTTAATTTGTATCGACTAGATTTGTTACATAAAATTAGTCTATAACATATTTAAATGTGTATTTTTTATAGCGATCGCAAGTAAGATAAGGCATCGGCAAAACAAAAATGTCGATGCTAAAGATCATTTAAAATGTCAGTAAATCCGATACAGAACAGGAAGTTTATGCCAAATCGTTTATTTATATTAAGTTGTATAGCACTACTAAATGGCTGCACAACGTTAAGTCAAGATGAGTGTAAAGTCGCTAATTGGCAAAGTTTAGGTTATGAACACGGCGTAAACGGTGGTGATTATGCCGATGGCATAACAAAGATCGCGACGTGTAACGATTACAATATTACCCCAAACATAGCACAATTTAAAAGTAGCTACGAAAGTGGTTTAGCGGTGTATTGTCAACCTGAAAACGGCTTTACTCTTGCTATGCGCGGAGTCTCGTATAACGGTGTATGTAACAGTCGTGCATTTCGAAAAGCGTGGGAAGAAGGTAACGACCGTTATCAAATTCAACAACGTCGTATAGAAATTGATAACCGTATAACCGAGCTAAAACAACAACTCTCTGAACTTAATCAGCAATTAAACAGCAATAACATCACGCAAACGCAGCGTAAAGAGCTAAATACACAGCAACGCCAATTAGAACGTGAGTTAAAGGACTTAAGACGCGAAAAATCCTTATTACCACTATTGAATAAAGCCTCAACAGTTGAAATTACCTTTCCTTAATTACCTTCTGCCCAGCCTGTAATAATAGGGCTGGGTTAATGCAAAAAGCGAAAGCAAAATTCAGATTAAAAAAAACCACTGTAATTTATGTGAATAAGTCTTAACTTGAACTGTCAAAGCAAGTCTGAGCCAGTAAACACTGCTCGAGTTTAACTAATTCTGACAATATATTAAGAGCTTTATAGTAGCGATGAAAGCCCTCACGCAGAGGGCTTTGAATCCTTATAAAAAATAATGCGGCAGAGCACTAATATTAGCTGAAAATTAAAGAAACATACCGCCAGACGCTTCAATTCGCTGTCCCGTAATCCAGCCGCTGTCTTCACTAAGCAACATTGCAAACTACGCGTAAAAACCAAACGGGGTCACCCTTTAATTTCCATAATTATAAGCCAGCTAGCACAGGAAAACTGGCATGAAATGATAGGAGAATCGATACGAAAGCAGTTAAATAAATTGACTGATGATGATCAGTTAAGCTAATTTAAAAACAGCTCTATAAAATGATAAATAAAGTGATCAAAGCTGATGAGAATCAATGAGCAAAGTCATGATAATACGCAGGCTGTTACTATACTTAGCCTAATACTTACTTTTTACACGGATAAATAGGCTAAGCATATAATGTTCGGAGGCTTTGATACTTTTCGAAAGCGCATTACTTTATTATCTGGAGGACTGCTGCTTTCTCTAAGTTTTGTGCTAATTACCTCTTTTTACCAACTTACTTCTACTCGTCTTTCAAATGCTAGCGGTGAATCGCTAGTAAATCTAAGTCAATCTATTTCAAATATGCTGTCGGCTAATCTCATGGAGCGTGAGCGAGAAGTTCTTTTGCTTAGTACGCGCTACTCTTTGTATGAAAGTCAAGATTTGAGCGCTTTGCAGTATGCTATTGATCAAATTAAAAGCTCCTATAAAGACTACGCTTGGATTGGTTTCGCTAATGTTGAAGGTGCGGTATTAGCATCAAGTAATGGCGTATTGAAAGGGGCTGATGTCAGTCAGCGACCTTGGTTTATTCATGGTCGATCGGGACCTTTTGTAGGTGATGTGCATAAGGCGTTATTACTTGAAAGCTTGCTACCTAAGCCGAAAGACGGTGCGCCAATTCGCTTTGTCGATTTTGCTGCTCCTGTCATAGGTCAAAATGGTGAGTTGAAAGGTGTGGTTGCCACTCATGCTGATTGGGCTTGGGTTAGAGAGGTTTTATTATCTTCCTTGACTGACGTTTCGAAAAGAAAAGGGATCGATATCTTTATTATCGATAATGAGCACAGTGTTTTATATCCAGATAATCATTTTCCTAACAATATTGAAGTACCAAAAGTACTGCCTAAAGATGGGCAATTTAAATCTTTGCTTTGGCAAGATGACGAAAAATACCTGACCAGTTTAGTCTCTGTACGCTCTCCAGAATCAACGAATCTTGGTTGGCAAATCGTCGTACGTCAGCCATTGTCTATTGCTATGTCAGCAGTAAAAGAAGTTCATAAATTACTACTTTTTTTTGGTGTGTTTGCGACCTTACTTTGTATGTTACTGGCCTATAAATTTGCTAGTACATTAAGTCGCCCATTGGAACGGTTAGCGCTCACAGCAAAAAGTATTCAGCAAGGAAATCGAAAGGCCACCTTCCAAGATGACAGTCAATTGAGTGAGGTGCTTAGCTTAAGTCGTTCACTACAGGAAATGATGTCTTCCTTATTGGAGAGAGAGCAGTCTTTAATGCAAATGAACGTTACGTTAGAAACCAAGGTGCGTACTCGTACGGCTGAGTTAGAAGCAAGTAATCGATCCCTAGAAGCTATCGCTCGACAAGATCCGTTAACCCATAGCTATAACCGATTGGCATTAGACGAAGCCCTGCTTGATGAATATCGTTTAGCGCAAGAGTCGAACCATCCGTTAGCCGTTATTATGGTAGATGCGGATCATTTTAAAAGAGTGAATGACAATTATGGCCACACTGTTGGAGATATCGTGCTTCAAAAAATGGCCAAATTACTTGCTGTACAAGTTGGTGTCAAAGGCATGGTTGCTCGTTTTGGTGGCGAAGAGTTTACCGTGTTGTTACCAAATACAAGTGCTCTGGAAGCGCAAAGCGTTGCCGATACGTTACGTGAAGAACTTGAAAAAGAAGAGATGATCGATGGTCTTTATGTTACGGCGAGTTTTGGTGTTGCCATGTATGAAATAGGCGATTGTCATTATGAACAAGTGCTTAAACGTGCCGATGCGGCTCTATACAAAGCTAAAGAGCAAGGCCGAAATAGAGTTGTAGTAAGCGACTAATAGAGTTGTTTGTATACAAGTTCCAAACAGCCAATGGGTCACCCATTAGAAAGGCCTACTAATTTCTGTCCTACCTCAATTTGAAGCCAAGCCAATGCCGGTGTCTTTACTCTATTCATCACGTAGACAACCTACTAAACGCCTAACTGACTTTATGGATTGGCTACAATCAATAACCCTAGCAAGGTAATAAAAGTCACAGCGCTTTGGGTCACGTTATTGAACACATCTATTGTGAAAACCGCCTTGTACTTATTCCAAAAAAGTTCACTTGAAAATATTTTAATAACTAAATTTTTTACGTAGACTCACTCTCAATATAATTCACTGCTTCCCAGTTAAGGGCACGATGAAATATAAACAGCATTTTTGAAATCTTGAGGGTTATCGCTCACAGCCGTAATATCGGCAAAGTGGTAGAAGCGGACATTGATGATTCTTGATGTGTGAAGTCAAGATTTGACCCCTCTGGCTTTTAGACGAAGTAAACGAATTTGTTTATTGATTTAGAATTGACCGTCCATTTATAAAAACGGTCAAAAAGAACACTAGTGCCTATTGACAGAGTTAAGGCTCATATGTGTTATAACTCACCTTTTACCTGCTCAACAAGCTTTGCAGCTGCTCTTGTGAATCTGAACAGTTTGCCTCCACTTTTATTATAATCGGGAGTTAACAAACCCAAATCACATAATTTATCTAAGTCATCATTTACGAATCGGCCATCGGTAATTTTAATATCACCTTGGGCGTCCATTACTTGATAGTAAGTTCCTTCCTTAACCTTAGTTTCTAAAAAGACACTGCCACCTGATTCATCAAATTGTTTGAGTATAGAAAGTGCTTGATCAGATAAACCTGCATGTGGAGATACTGCTGATGCTATATCTTTTAAGCCATCAATTTGAGAAGCTAAATCTATTAAGGAGCAGTCAAGTTGAGTTAGTTTTTGTAAAATTGAATCGTGATTTCTAGACAATAGATTTTTTATGCTTATTCCTAACAAATGATTAGAATGTAATTCATTTACTACATTTTTATGCCTTTTAGTATCTAACCATTCGATAAATTCTTTATAGTTATCATCAGAGGTTGAACGCTGTTCTGCTTTAAAATTACAAATTAAACCTATGATTGTTGAAAATGCACTGATTGGTTCCATAATTACCTCGTGAGTTATAACGCCCTGTTATGTTTTATTTGACTCAAAATATTCAGTTAGCTTTTTTAAATAAACTCTTCTGACATTATATGGTTTTCCATGTTGGTTATTAGGAGAAACTTCTCTTAAGCTATAAATGTATTCAGGTATATTTATCAAATTCCTCATATGGATATCCATATCTAAATCAACAAAATACTCTTGAGTAGAGTAGTCTTTTTCTACTTTCCAAAAGGATCGTCCAATAATTGAAGCTTCATATTTTCCATTATCTTTTTTCTTCAAGAAGACAACATAGTTATGGTAAATATCAAATAATGGCTGGCTGATTCTTCCAATGCTCCAATCAACATCAATTTCTTTGTGATTGTCGGTTCCATTTATAACTTTCAAGACTTTTACTTTTGTTACGCCATATGTTTCATCAATTCGTTTCATTTCTTGAATTGATACAAATGCCACTAATTCAGTTTGTTCTATGAATTCATTCCAAGATATATCAGCTATTTTTGCATTTACAGGAAAAGAGAAAATAATAATGAATGATAATATTGCTGGAACTCGCACTAGAACTCTCCATAAAACATAACGCCCGGTTATGAGGCGAGTTTAGGCTTGCTAAAATTGGTGAGGAACGAACCCGAGCAAGCCGTAACGAGTCCTTTCATAAACCGCTTGTTATGTAACGTTACCATGAAAAATGACTTACAGCTTCTTTGTACGATGCAAGTGCTTTGTATATGGCAATTTTTCCTCTTAACTTTTTGTAGAACACTTGATAGCAAAATACAGGTAAAAACCACACTACTAGAAGAAATACTTGAATAAAGAGCAGTAAAAATACAAATTTGTTGTAAATACCATCGAGCAAAAAGAAGATTAAAACGAGTAAATTAAGACCACCAAAAAGCCAGATGCCCCAACGTGCATCTTTTATGAGTTCTCTTAATTCTGTGGTTTTACTCTGAGCTTTCATTATCTCTAGTTACATAACGCCCGCATAAAATGCGGATAATGCTTGGCTAAAATTAGCGAAGAATGAGCGTCAGCCAAGCGTTTGACGTCATTTTTGATGCGTTTGTTATGCTGCGTTTAAGTATTCATGATTAGCAAACAAAAAAACTAAATCTAGAGCTCCTTTAGAACAGTTTTTAACTCGTCTATTAGAAGCTTTACTAGCATAGTACTCATGAGCAAATTCATTACGTAACGAAATTAAATCTTCAAGCTTTGTAAAGTATTTAACGAATTCTTTTTTTGACTTATCTTTGCCCCAATAGTGATTTTCATAATAGTTAACTAGGCAATTAGCTATATACGTTTTATCATTTTGTTCACGCTCTAATCTACCTACAATTTTATAAACTTCTTTGTCGTCATCTGTGATATTTTTTTCCCACATAGAACTAAATAGTTCATCAGCTTCGTTTGCTATTTTATTTAAGATCAAAATAAGTAATTGGGGCGATAGTAATAAAACTCTTAAATAATCACCTTTATCATGCGCATTAACTAAATCTGCAATTTCTTCTTTATAAACTTGTACATTTGAAATGTCATTGTTCACACTAAGACTCCTAGCAGCATAACATTTTAGTATTTATGCGACACGCAGTTTGTGTTGCATAATCGCTTGTTGGACTGAGGCGCTACCTGCTCGGTGTGTCAGAGTTGGTGTTACTTATGCTATGGGAATTTGCTTTTTATGGCCTAAGCGATATCAAGCCAACTTTACTGGCGTGTCTATCGTATCTAAGCTATCCCTGCGTTACTCAGCGTTTATTATGCACCTATTAAACCTAATGTTTCACCGTTAAGCAATGATCTTTTTCTCACGCACAATCGCGAGTAGCCTGAGCAGTTAAGCAGGTTAACTCATTGATTTAATGCAGCAAGCAAAGCTGCTAACTCGTTCGAACTATTTCATTCGTCGAAATATCTGAGGTTATCACACCAATAAACCGTAAGATACCAACCTTACATGACTGACAAGGCCAATACGGTATCAATGGTTCTTGCTCTGTTTTGGGCTTCACCGCTTTGCATGCGGTGGATACATGAGCCCTTATCAGGGCTAACTTTCGCTTACGACACGCATTAGCTAAAAAACCATAGTGGCGAATGCGCATAAACCCTTTAGGCAATACATGTTGTAAGTAGCGCCGTAAAAATTCATCACAACTCAGTGTCATTACTTTATCGCGGTTGTTATCTGCATAATCGCGATATTTAAAGCTCACTGACTGCTCATTCACTGACACTAATCGTGATTCTGATATCACGCCTTTTCGGGTATAACGAGCAAGGTAACTAACTAGCTTTTCACTGTACGTTAAACAGGCTTTGCTATACACGCACCATTTGGTTGGCGTGTTTATCTTCGCGAATGAACTATCGCATTCATTGAGCGCCGCCAGCATTTTTCCTCTAAAGACTGTTGATAACGCTTTTACGGGGTATAAATAGCCTTTTGCTATTTCATGCCAGTGCGTTTTTTCAAGTGCACCTGCGGGTATCAAACAATGCAAGTGGATATGCTGACTTAAGTTCTGCCCCCATGTATGCAGTACGCTTGTCATGCCTAACTGGCCATGCATCTTTCGTTTCGCAAATTTACACAGCGTTTGCCATACGGCTTTAAACAAACATTGGTACAACACACTTGGGTTATAGTGAGCAATGATATTCAACTCATGAGGGAGCGTAAAAACAAGGTGGAAATACCGACACGGTAATAAATCCTCTTGCTGTCTTCGCACCCACTTAGCCGTGGCCATGCCTTGGCAACGCGGACAGTGACGGTCTCGACAACTACACCCAATTTTTTGCGACTCCCCACAGTTATCACATTGCCATGCTTGATAACCGAGCTGACCTGTTCTACATGATTGAAGGTGCTGACAGACACGCAGTTGTTGATAGCTTATCGTATGATGTTGCCGATAATTCTCAAGATTTGAGTTTAAAATATCAGCAAGGTGCAAAGCGCTCATTGTTTACTCCAACTCGCAAGCAAATCAATGCCGCCATGCCCTAACTCAGGTAACCAGTGTAAGTAACTTTGTGTCGTTTTAATATCACTATGACCAAGCTGATGTTGCAATTGATGAAGTAGCATTCCTGATTCAAGTTGATGTGTTGCATAAGCATGGCGTAGTGCATGTGGATTACAGTGTTTTAAACCACACGCTTGTGCGTGTTTTCTCAATGGCTTCCTGAAGGTCGATGCTGACATAGGTTTATTCATTAACAATCGCGAGTAAAACATCCAACCCGTTGGGTGATACATTTTCCAGTAACTGCGTAATTGGTTTAGTACGCTATCTGAAACTACAACATACCGTGACTTATCCCCTTTACCTTGTTCAATTAAAATGGTTTTACGCTGGCCATCGATGTCTTGCACTTTGATACGTAACAATTCGCCAATACGTAAACCGCACCCATAGCAAACCACTATTAACGTTTTTAGTCGCATATCATCCGTACAGCTTTCTATCAGCCCCCGCATATCATCACGTGATAAATAGGTAGGTGCGCGCGACTTCGCTTTTGGCAGTGCAATATCTAAGTTCAATGGCCGATGTAAAATATTCTTAAACAAGAACCAAATACTGTTTATCTGTACTTTTTGGCTTGCTCTAGAAAGTTTACGAATAGCAGGATCGTTAAAAAAGGTATTCAGTTCTTGATCGGTAATTAAATCGAGTGGCTTATCAAAATAATGACTCAGTTTAAGTAAATGCTCGCAATAACTTTTACATGTAAGTTGCGAATAACCTCGATAGGCTATTTCTGTTTTGACTTGTTCTATGAGTGGGTTCATGACTTACCTCCAAGTTATGGGATAACCCCAAGGTAAGTGTGGCTCAAATGTTCAGAATAGGATCTCCGCGTAGCGGCTTAGTTCAACAATTTAATAGTGCGCTCATCGCGCATATTTCTGCCGACTTAACGCTCATTTGTCTACTTTATATAGTTTTAACAAATAACCTAAGGTATTACTATCACTAAGTTTTCTAAAACTTTTAAGTAAAGTTAAATAGAACAATATTCGCACGCCGCTAATTTTCATGAATATATGCGCAAACAGTAGTTTGACCAATCAATTAACTATTATATTTGGCCAATCTCAATAACTGGTTCTCGCTCATAGCTGTCTTTCAGATGAAATATAAACCTATTTTTCAAAACTATGAGATCAGATATCAGCCACTGTAATTTATGCGTCTTCTTCTTTACTGATCAGATCAACCATGCGTTGACTAATCTCGTCATCGCTGAGGTCTTCTTTATGAGTGCCTATTGTCCATACATGGCCAAATGGGTCTTGTAATGTACCGGCCCTATCACCGTAAAATTGGTCATGAACTGGGCGTATTTCTTTACCACCTAAGGCAACCGCATTAGCAAATACGGCATCTACATCTGCAACGTAAAGCATTAAGCTCACAGGCGTTCCGCCAAGCTCATCAGGGCTTTTAAAATGCGCTTCAGGGCACATATCTGAAAGCATAATATGCGAATCACCAATTTTAATTTCTGCGTGAGCAATGCCGCCATCTGGCAGCGGCATTTGCATAATGAGCTGGGCATTAAATACCTTCTCATAATACTCGATTGCTTTTGCTGCACCGTTAATTATCAAGTAAGGAGTAATTGCATGATACCCCTTTGGTATTGCTGAAACCGTCATTTTACGCTCCAAATGTGTGACCTTATTAAATAAAGGTTAGTCGATATCAGCTGAAAGTCAGCTTTACAAAAATGAAAACTAAATACTCTGGTTTAAGTAATAAAGTGGTTCTAGCCCTTTAAAAATAAATATCTCCCCCAAGGTCTATAAACACAGTGAGCAATTTAGCTATTTTTTGAAGGAGTTAATGATGAGCAAAACATTAATCATAGGCGCAAGTGGCCAGATTGGTAAAATAACGACACAGTTACTACTTAATGATCAGCATCAGGTTGTCGCTCTCGTACGTGATAAAAATAAGTTAAGCGATTTAAATAGTCCCTACCTCAGCGTGACCGAGCAAGATCTCGAGGGTGACTTTAGCCAAGCATTTGCAGGCTGCGAACAGGTAATTTTTGTTGCCGGTTCTGGCGGAAATACCGGCGATGATAAAACATTATTAATTGATTTATGGGCTGCGGTTAAAGCCGTAAATTATGCAAAGCAATATGATATAAAAAACTTTATTATGGTCAGTTCAATTGGCGCAGATGATCCTGATGCAACAGAAAGCGATTTAAAACCTTACTTAGTTGCTAAACATATGGCTGACGAACATCTAATCAATAGCGGCCTAAATTATACTATTGTACGCCCAGGTTCACTTACCAACGACAGTGCTTCATTGCAAATCACCACGCAACGGCCAAGTGAACGTAAAGATGCAAAAGTCAGCCGTGAAAACGTGGCAAATGCCTTGTTGCAAGTGGTAAAAACGGCTCCTGGTGACAACCGAATATTTGAGTTATTTGATGCCAATTAAAGCCAGTATCTGGCTGTAATTACAGAAATACCAGGAGCTATAGCAGAATAATTTTCTGTATGCTCCTGCTGTTACTTAGCCTAACAATATTTATTAGTTTGGTGATTCAATGTATTACGCTAAACGTTATTGCGTTGAACTTTATATTGAATTACTAACTAATATTTTGAACACTCTGACCTTAAACCCTGTTTAATAATCAATATCACTCCTGACTTTAAACAGCACATCGCCAATTTTCAAATCATTATATTTGGGTTGTGCAACCTCAATGTTATCTGCATCAATCAGTGTTTTTAGTAATTTAATTTGCTCGGGATTATCGATAGTCATGTATTTTGATTGCCATTGAGTGCCATCATGCAACCACAGATTAGCTTCAGTAGAGTGATTCGATTCATCTATAAATACATAATCGAGTTGTTCATCTTGGTTTAAATCTATGGCGATAAAATAAAATGAATGACTTTTAAGCGGTGTCCAGCGGTTGAAATGTAAGCTCTCGAATACAGCCTGAATTAACTCATCCGAAAACACCTGCTGCCTAGGCCAAAACGTCGAGTGCGTAACAAACTCTGTTATTGATGTTTGCTCGGCTAAAGCCTCAAACTCTGGATTATCTGGGTTGACATACATTCGCTCAATGATCATTGCTTGCTCTGGATGAGTACTCTGAATTTGCGCTTGTAACTTTTGCATTGCAAGATAGCCTTGGCGTCCTAAATTACTTGAGAAGTAATAATAATCAAATTCTTCAATACTCACGTCACCTTCATTTAAGCGCGCGATTTGACTCTCGGTAGATAAACGCTGAAAATTCAAAATTGGCGAGTTCACTAGTAGCATGAATATTAAAATCACTACCCCCATCACAATATTAACTTTGCTTTGCACTTGTTGCCATGCATCGCGCTTTTTAACGATCCCGACTAAATACCCGAATGAAAAACACGCAAGTAAAAGACACACTAAAATAGCCCAGCAGCGACCCACCGTGATCCCGTATTGTTCAACTCTAAGCCAAATGCCATAAGCGGCAATCACACTGTAAATTGGTAATAAAGCAATACCAAAAAATACTAACCTGTGTATTACAATTTTATAAGGTCGCTGATCAGCAGCGTATTGATAAACCGTATTCACAAAAAATAAAGTGAGTACCTGTAACCATAAAACTAACGAGCTACCACTGCCTGTTTGCCATAATTTATCTAGCCCCGTAAACGGTAGCGTCGCTAAAAAGCCTAAAGAAATAACCGTAAGTACTGGCAGTAAAAACTTAATCAAGGTTTGCAATAAAAATGAGATGTTATCTTCTATATGCATAACCCCTCTAAAGATCACCGTGGCAAAACCGAACGCTAAGGTTAAAGTTGGGATCCAAAACCAGTCTTTTTTGAGTAGCTCAGAGAAAAATGTAATCTCTAACGCATTAAATAGCGCCGCTCCTAACTGCAAAATTCCCCAGAAAATTAAAACGAATAACCAACACTCTGCAAACAAAATAAAGTTACGCCATGAGAGCTTGACTAATTGGCTATAACTAATTGCTTCATTACCAATCAGTTGTTGGATATACATAAGTGCTTTAAAGCTGGCAATTAAGGCTGTGAATATAAAAATGGCCGTTAAAGCATCGTTATTAACCAGCGCAATAGGGTATTGCTGAGCACCAATATAAGCACCAAGGAGTGATAACAACAGACTAAATGGTAACAAGTAACTAAGCAGTTTTTTAATATTAGCTTGCTCTACAGCAAGTAAAGTCAGTAGCACAAAACTAATGGTAAAAGTAACTAAAGAAAACAACCAAACTGGCTCTGTCGCAGGCCATAGCTGATTTTCAACACTGCGATATAACAAAGTAAGAATAATGCCTTGCACTAAGGAAAGTACAAAAATAAAAGGTTTAGGTAGTTGATTATCCATATCTATCACTCAGGTTTTTCATCAGTGTGCGATAAATGTACCTTTTATTCAATGATGATTACATTTTCAAGTAAAAATCCTTACACAGAGCTATATACTCATCGCTATATTGAGCCCCTTGACCATGAATCGTTAAGCTGGTCAGCTCGCATTCTTGCATCTGATAAGCAAAGCACATTAAGCTCCTGCTCGGCGCTTTAGTGGCAGTAGTTTGTACTAAACAATGGCGCACTAAATACAAACCTTGTAATTGCGCTTGTGCAATAAACAACTGCGCTTCTGGGCAAGGTAGGATCACATTTAAAAAAGCATTTTGGTGACTAAGGTGTTTGAACGCAGTGATTAACTCACTAAAACTTAAGCTATCTGTATGACGTGCGGTATTACGAGCTAAGTCCTGCCCTTTTAAACTGGCATTAAAATACGGAGGGTTACTGATCACAACATCAAACTCAGTTGTGGTGGTTACTTGCTGAATAGCTTTTTGCATCAGTGTAATATCTGGCCATGGGCTATTTGTAAAATTTTGCTGCGCATCAGCACATGCATTGGCATCAATTTCAACAGCGTTAACCTGCATAGTTGGTTTGCGTTGCTTGCACATTAATGCCAACAACCCAGTACCTGTGCCAATATCAAGTAACCGCTGTGAAGTAGTTAAGTCAGCCCATGCACCGAGTAAAATTCCATCCGTCGAGACCTTCATCGCACTGCGCGTTTGCGCTACTTTAAATTGTTTAAACACAAAGCCTGACATTTTTTCACCTTTTCATTCACCAACTGGCGGATAGCGCGTATAATTACCAGCAATTGTCCTCTATTTTTGACACTCTATGCAATTTTCTGATTTTGATATTGATAACAAGATACTACAAGCCGTTGCTAAAATGGGTTACGAAACCCCAACTAGCATTCAACAACAAGCGATTCCTGAAGCGCTGCAAGGCCGTGATATTTTAGCCTCTGCACCAACCGGTACTGGTAAAACAGCGGCATTTTTGATCCCGGCGATTCAATACTTACTTGATTTCCCGCGTCGCGAGCCTGGTTTTGCCCGTGTTTTGATCATGACTCCAACGCGCGAGTTAGCTTATCAAATTCATGAACAGTGTGAACTACTTGCTAAAGGCACTAACCTTAAAATTGGTGTTGTTACTGGCGGTATTAACTACGGTACGCATAAAGAAATTTTTGAAAAAAATAACGATATATTAATCGCCACACCAGGGCGATTAATGGAATATTTAGAAACCGAAAACTTTCATGCCGAAAACGTCGAGATGCTTATTTTAGACGAAGCAGACCGCATGTTAGACATGGGCTTTCGTAAAGAAATGATGCGTATTTGTGAAGAAGCAAAAAATCGTCGTCAGTGCTTTTTATTCTCAGCCACTCTTGAAGGCGATAGCGTTGAACGATTTGCAGAGCAAATTTTAAAAGATCCAGCCCTATTAGAAGCTGAATCTTCACGTAAAGAAAAAGCTAAAATCCACCAATGGGTACACATTGCTGATGATTACAACCATAAATTAGCAATGTTGGTTGAAATACTAAACAGTGAAGACTTAAGCAAAGCTATTGTGTTTGTTAAAACCCGTGATCGCCTAGAAACATTAGTCGGCGAGCTGACCAATGCTGGGGTTCGTGCAGCCTGGTTACGTGGCGAGATGCCACAAGACAAACGCATGAAGGCAATGGAAAATTTCCACAGTGGCCGTACAAGAATATTAGTTGCGACTGATGTTGCCGCCCGCGGTATTGATGTGGCTGATATTAGTCATGTGATCAACTTTGATATGCCACGCACAGCAGACGTGTATGTTCACCGTATTGGCCGCACTGCTCGCGCAGGTAAGAAAGGCATTGCAATTTCGTTAGTAGAAGCCCATGACATTGCAGTATTAGCAAAAATTGAACGCTACATTGAGCTGCGCCTTAAACGCCGTGTTGTTAAAGGATTTGAGCCGCGTCATAAAGAAGCTAAAGCGCCAATCAAAAAACATAAAGATCCGGTAAAAATCAAAGCCCGTAAAAAGGCCAAAGCAAAAGCTAAGAAAAAGAAATAATTCATCTGCTTTGACGCTACATAAAAAGCCGAGACTTATGGGGTTACTTCATATTCATAGTCTCGGCTTTTTAGTTTAATTACCAACAGCTACTGACAAACTCCTAGGTCTTTCCAAACGGCCCATGCGCTGGAATTATCAGCAGGGTTTGCACCGCGTGTCCACCATTTCGCACTGTAGCGCTTACCATTATAGGCCACCTCTTCGCCAGCCGTGTATACAGCACTTGCACTCCAGTTCGATAAGTCTGTACAGCCAGTTTGTGTGCCATCTGTAACAGTTACTGTTTTAGTTAAGGTATGATTAAGTCCTTGGGCGTCACTTACCGTAAGTGCTACATCATAGGAACCTGCGGCTTGATAAGTATGATTGGGTGTTACGGTATTAGCGACACTGCCATCACCAAAAGTCCAATTATAGGCTGTAACAGCCACATCATCAGTCGATGCATTAGTGAAACTGACAGCCAACCCATTGACACTAAAATCAAAGTTCGCTTTAGGTGCTTGATTAACATCACCGTCATTTTGACAATTACCTTGACGCGACCAAACATTAGAATAAATCGCTGGACTTGCCCCCGTTGACCACCAAGTTGCTTTATATTTAACTTGGTTAAACTCAACCAAATCACCAACACGGTATGACTTTGCTGCATCCCAACTAGCTAAACCATCACAACCGCCTGGAGGATTCGATGAGATAGTCACAGTTTGACTACGCTGATTTGTTTGTCCTATGGTGTCAGTTACTTCTAAAAGGACTGTATAATTACCTTCTGCAGTATAAGTATGAATAGGGTTTTTAGTATTCGATGAATTGCCATCGCCAAAACTCCAACTATAACTGCTGATCCCTTTATCATCCGTAGAGGTATTATTGAAAGTAACCTGTTTATCATTTACGGTTGCACTAAAACTTGCAACTGGCGCATTATCCATGCCACTACCACCACCGCAGTCAGATTGTGCTAAATAATCATAGGCATCTTTTGCTTTAACAATACCAAAACCGTATGAGGTATCCCGCCCTTGTGCGCCACGATCTTGCGCAGTGGTATTTAAAGCATCACGAATTTGTTGATTACTACAGTTTGGAAAGTGACTCCAGACTAATGCAGCTACACCAGATACATGCGGTGTTGCCATGGAAGAACCACTTATACTCTTATACCCGCCATTATTCCATGTTGAGTTAGTACCAACGCCTGGCGCTGCAATTTCAACCTGTGAATTATATTGTGAGAACGATGCCTTATTACCATTTCTATCAACTGCCGCCACAGATATAACCGCATCATAAGATGCAGGGTAACTTAACGAGCTATTCGCATCATTACCTGCAGCTGCAATATGCAACATACCTTGCGAATAGCTATTAGCAAAAGCTTGGCGCTCAGCATTAGATGATTGAGGCCCCCCCAAACTCATACTGGTCACTGTTGCCCCAGCGGCTTGACATTGACTGATAGCTGCAACAAGGTCAGAACCATATGCCCATATTCCTTGGTCGTTAAATACCTTAACAATGTGTAAACCCAATTGGCCCGAAGAATTAACCCCAACAACACCCTGACCATTTCCACCTAACGCTGCAATAGTACCCGCAACATGTGTACCATGGCCGTTACCATCGTTATACCAATTACCTGTATCATTAGCGCCATAACCATCACTGCCAGTGACGCCTGTATTTGGTAAGTCAGGATGATTTAGTGTGTAGCCAGTATCCATAATACATACTTTTTGACTGCCAGTTAGGTTATCTGAAAGTTGTTGAGCTTGAACCATAGTAATACCATATGGGGTGCTTTCGGCCATTAAATAACGCTTTGGATCCACTTCTATACTGGCTACATCGCTACTTTGTAATAAACGAGCTTTTTGATCCGCCGTTAAAACCACCGCCATTGCGTTAATATCAGGCAAGCTTTGTAGTACTTCAACATTAGCTTGAGTAGCAACATCGCTCATCAAGCTTACTTTAATATTATTAATCTGCGCTTTACTTTGAGCAAACGCAGTATGTAGAGCAGTCGTTTGCTCAGATAAATGCACAATAAAACGCTCTGACTCTACTTGCTCAGCGATTGCAGAACCAGCTGTTGATAACAAAATAGCACTCGCTAATGCCGTTATTTTGAATGTTGGGGTTTTCGACGCTTTCATTTAAAAATCCTTGGATGTTAGTTTAAAGAGAATTGAATTAACAAATAACTCACATCAATTTAATAAAAACACCTAAAGACAACGCTGTCAACAAACCGAGTACAGTTGTTTATCCATAGAAAGTAGAGCAATTAATCTATTGTAATTAAAGAAAATATTTTTAATTAGATGGCTATACAGTAACTAAACCACATGCCTTTGATTTACTTGAGTTCAATGATTTTTGTAAAATAAATGTTACAGGTAATTTTATATCATATTGTTCTAAAAAAACAAAAAAAGGAACAAATAAATCTAAAGTAATTAAAAATTACCGTATTTTTTACTCAGTTGAATGTAAAAAACTCCTAAATAGTTTACAACAATTTTAAATTATCAATATATTTCAATGACTTAATCTTGGAATGAATATTGTAACACTAGGGTTACTAGTCACTAAATAAATATAATAGACGTTATGGGAGGAATCATGAATCGCTTCAAATTAACTATGTCATTAGTATGCTGTATAATTTCACTCGCCTGCACAATACAAGTCAGTGCGGCCACCAGCACAATTATGATCAGCAGCGTTTCTCCTCAACCGACATTACAACAGACTATAATTCATAAACTGCGCAGGAATCCAAACCTACACCTCTCGCAACTACAAGTGCACGTTAATGGCAACAAAGTAGCCCTGTACGGTATAACCGAAACCGGCTTTGAACGCGCACTGGCACAAAAGTTTTTAGAAAATACCCAAGGTGTGGCAATTATTGAAAATAAAATGCAGGTTAAAGTAGCTAGATAGAAGATTAAAAATTGATTTGCAAGGCTCTACTATTTAAAGACAAGATAAGCATTACTGTGCTTGCTCAACATATAAAAACATCACCAACACACCGCAATGCACAATAAGGTATTTAATAGAAATAGAACTGCTTTGTTGTGTTATCGCTAGTGCAATTAAACTCACTGCTGAGTTTAATTGGCAATTTTATGCGTTTAACACAAATGTGAGAAACACTAATCTACAGATGAATTTTTATGATTTACTCAACTGCTTTAATTTTAACGATACCAAACTTAATGAGGCCAAAATATCCGATCTCGGCAGCTACCACTACAGGCAGAACTATTTTTAACCAATAGTTTGGTGAACCGTAAAACATCGCCAGTATAGTCACTGCAATAGATGAAATAATTAGGGCTGCAATACCGCCACTAACCTTATCAATTCGCACTGGCTCCTTACAATTTGAGCACTTTACTTTCAAGGGATTCATGGTGTTTAAAACTGCCATAAAAGAAATACTGGCACTACAATTATTACACTTACTCATTACTAACTCTCAGTTGGTTTAATAAAGAAATCTTTGGCATCGCTAAAATACAAAGCCCATGCAGCGAACAATGGATATATAGCTTTATTTATAATATTTGAAAATGAAAAAACAGCGTTACTTTCTAATGAAACGATAAGTGAATCACCCGCATATAAAAATACGTAAAGAAAAACTACAGAGAAAAACAAATGTAATCCTTTTGAATTTCTTTTAAATATTTGCCACATAGCAATTATTTGGATCGTAACAGCAATTGACCAAATAACTAAACTGATAATACCTAAAGTTGGGTCATCAGAAATAAACACCAGTAAAGCTGATGCGATAAAAGGCCAAAGACCATAACAAAAGAAACAAAGGATAACTGTTCCATAAACCATGATTTCTTTCATCCAGATACCTTAATTCCCTTTAAAATATATTGCCGCGCGCAACAGCGAACAAATCTACGCAGAGGAGTGATTGTCTAGCCCAAATGACATAGTTAACTAACTCATTGTATACAATTTAATAATGCCTAAGTAAGTTATATTAAACCACTCAACTTATAGCACTTATACATTATTTAAAAGCTAACGAGTATTTAGAATTACTCTTTCTATTCAAACATCAAAAAAGAACTAACTTTATTTACATTCAATCACTTAATCAAGCATTAATAGTAAATCGTAATTAGATAACTGTTTATCTAATTTGCAGATACGCAAAGTTACTAATGACCATAAAGCTCAAAATTCATTTTGGCAATAATAGCGACTTACAAATCCCAGCTAAACGCATACTTATGGATTAGCTGGGATTTATCTGTAATAAAATTAGAAATTGCGTATTTCTACCGTTGAATTATTAAACTCAAATTTATTAATTTTGCCGCATTGAGCAACATGATTAGTACTAGCATAAGGAGTGTTTGCTTGCGCGATATTGCCCTCCCAGCCCTGACCATTTTTAATAAACGCTTTTACCTCAAACCATCCATTAACCGCTTTGCTGCAATCCATATCAACATCAAGTAGCCAATAATGTTCACCCCAAATATTCAGTGGTGTAACACCAAAGCCATCATTAGCAACGGTTTTTTCTGCACCCCAAGTTGCTGGCCAAATATTAGTTGTCCAATCGGTTGCGGTCCCTTGCGCCTCACTACTTTGGCCCGTTTCAATACCATACCAATCTAGGTAATTATCGTTTGCTTTCCAAGGACTGGTAGTGGCACTTTGCAAATTATTATGGCGAATTGGCATAGCACATTCAAAGTTGCTTGTTTGGCAGTTACGCCCAAGGTTTGTGTTTGCATAAACATGGTCAATCCCGCCGCGAATAAACATATCTTGGCCAGTTTGCGTTTGTGCGTTAATAAATATCACAGTTCGCTGCCAATCACTCTGAGGATCAGGGGTTGAGTTAGTGGTTAACTTGGCATTTTTATGAATAGCCATTGCATCCCACGCGGCTACATTTAAGTTTATAGTGCCATTTGCATTAACAGTAATAACTTCACCAGTACAACTTGTTGCATCATTAGTCAGCGCTCCTTTGAGCACGTTACAGTATTGCCCTGGAGCCATATCTGTTTGCACGGTGGTATTGAGTGTTGAGCCTTCTTTATTAATGGCAACATGGCCTGAACTTCCTCTACCAAAGGCTATTTGATTGTTAGTATTATCCCACCAATTGGTTGTTGCCCAGTTATCAGCCGTATTATTTCTAAAATCTACGCCACCTGCAATGTATGCCCAACGATGCTCACATTGCCAATTACTCGCAAAGCATTCTAAATTACCGTTGTTATGCACAGGTACGCTTGGACCACCAGCATCTGTGTCACCATGATAGTCGTAACTAGACATTACTTTTGGATAACCATACGGGTAAGCCAACATAAATACGTTTGCTAAGTCGTACAAGCGGCCATCTTCAAAGGTAATTACATTACCGGCACCACCATGACCGCGTTGATTATCATGATTATCTACAAATACTACAGCTGATGCACTTGGCATAAACCCCCACCCTTCACCAAAATTACTTAACCATGCGAGCGAGCCATTTCTAAAGGTATTGCCAAGTTCAGTGCTGTATTTAAACTCCGTAACTAAACCTGACGCTAAATACTCAGAGGCACCAACAGCCTCGCCACCTTGATCAATTACTTCTTGAAAGACCACTGGCGAGCCATTCACTTTCGCCATTAAACTTTGAATATCACTGGCTGCAACATGTTTAGAGGCATCAAACCGAAACCCCTTAACACCAATGGCTTGTAATTCATTAATGTAAGCCGCTAATGTGTTTTGGACATACGTTGCAGCGGTATCTAAATCTGCTAGTCCAACTAACTCACAGTTTTGTACTCGGTAACGATCGTTGCCGTAGTCAGAGCCATTAATGGTGCAACTGGTGTGAAAGTCTTGTGGGCTATAAATTGGGTATTGTTTATTACCATAGGTATTACCAGCGGTACCTGTACCACTGCCTGCAGCCATATGATTGATTAAAGTATCTACATAAATATCAACGCCAGCGGCATTACAGCGATTAACCATATCAATAAACTGCTCGCGGTTACCGCCTCGGCTTTGCAATAGGTAACTGACAGGTTGATAACGCGTCCACCATTGGCTGCCTTGTATATGTTCATTAGGTGGCGATACCTGTACCGCTGCATAGCCTTTAGGTCCTAGGTATTGTTCACATTCGAGGGCTACATCTTGCCAGTTCCATTCAAATAGATGGACGAATGTTGTTGGTGTTGCATTTGCAATCGACGTAGCACTTAGGGCAATGCTTAGCCCAATAGTGGTTACTATTTTTTTAATTTTCATTGTGTGTTCCGTTGTATTGTCAAGTAATAGGCATTCTATATTTACAAAGAATTAACAATAGAGAGGTTCTCACAAAATGAAAATTGAATACGTATGCAATCAAAAATTCAAAAACACCATCGATTATGGATGCTTAGCCAAATGCAGTGGCACGAGTATATCGCTAACTTATTCTTTGTGTGTGTTGGAGTGTTTATTAACGGGCAGTACAGAGCAGTAAAAACTAGTATACGGTTTTTATACTAATCTTGAAATTTGGGGTTAGCTTTTTCAGACTGCAGTTTGCTCTACAAAGTGATTATTTATGTTGCGCGTTTTTGCGATTTTGGCATTCATTAAGAACCTGTAGCTTTTGTGCTGGGCTTGCACTGTGCCACGCGAGAATTTCATCAAGGGTTCTAAAGCAACCGATACAGGTATCGTTTTTATCCAAACAACAATGCCGAATACATGGGCTACTTGGTTCTTCATTGCTCACTTTAATGTTATTCATTAATTTTACCTTCGACTTTACTTATTAGACACTAGCCTTAGTTTTAGCTCGTGTCTAATAAGTGCAGTAGATAATCGGCTAGCGATAACTAAACTATGACCACTGCCTTTTACTTGTTTTGATGCTTCGCCATAAATGCGGTCTATCAGTAGAAAACTTAATACTGGTAAATATGCCCAATCAACCACTGTATTACCAGCTGTAAATTTGTGTAAATTAGTACTATCAACAGGTAAATATTACCTGTTGATAGAATCATTTATTGTTCTGAGTGCTGGCGCTTTTCAGTGATCATCGCATCGAGTTTTTCACCGCCTTTAATACCAAAATCAAGGGTGCGAATTGGGAATGGAATACTAATATCAGCGTCACTTAGCGCTTGTTTGACTGCCACAATTGCCTTATGGCGTACGGTCATAAAGTCTGCCTCGCCGGGGTATTTTATCCAAAACCACACCAGTAAGTTGACACTACTGTCGCCAAACCCTTCAGCATAAACAGCGGTTTCGTCTTGTTTAATTACAAAATCAAATTCATTGATTTTTTTAACTATCACCTCAGCTGCCAGCTCTGGGTCATCACCATATGAAATGCCCACCGGCACTTCAATGCGGCGTACACCTAAGGTACTGTAATTACGTAATACATTACGAAAAAGTATTTTGTTAGGCACTAAAATCAATTGCCCATAAAAGTTTTCGATAAGCGTGTTGCGCAAATTTATTGAGCGCACATTGCCAAACACATCATCGGTTTTTATAACATCGCCTGTTTTAAACGGTTTGCGAATACCCATAGCAATACCAGCTATTAGGTTCTCGGTCATATCTTGAAAGGCAAAACCAATTGCTAGACCAACAATCCCAGCACCAGCCAGTAATGACGTTACAGTGCCTTTTAGCCCTATAAAATCGAGGGCAACAAATAACCCAACACACAGTACTATCATCTTGCATATCGATGCCATTAAGTCTGCAATTTGTTGGGAGTCTAACGAGCGGCGTAAAACATTGCGCATCATCGAACCTAAAAAACGCGCGAGAATTGAGAAAACAATGGCGATGATCACCGCCACTATAAAATTAGGTATATGACTTATTACGACATCAAACCAGCCACCGAGTTTTTCTTCAATAAGTTTTTCGGCATCGCTGATAGAAGGTATTTTTAGCATTGCTTAACCTTGATTATTTTATAAATAGTGTCAGGTTATTGCAAAATAAGCGCCAAAACTAAAAAGCCATGCATTGCATGGCTTTTAAACAGATTAATAACTAGTTTTGTTCATCTCTTAGAAATACTGGCTCCAGCTCTTTTTGGGTCGCTTCGCTACTGTAGTAGTAACCATCAACAGTAAACTTTTTTAAATCGCTTAACTGGGTAACTTTATTCTCAATAATGTAGCGAGCCATCAAGCCGCGAGCTTTTTTAGCATAAAAGCTGATAATTTTATATTGGCCGTTTTTACAGTCTTTAAAGTGTGGAGTAATGATTTGCGCGTTTAAGGCTTTTTTATCAACCGCTTTAAAATACTCGTTTGATGCTAAATTTACTAGATATTGGCTATCTTGCTCAGCGAGTACGCAATTTAGTTTATCAGCAATAATACTGCCCCAAAATTCATAGAGGTTTTTACCACGGCTGTTATCAAGCTTAGTGCCCATTTCTAAGCGATACGCTTGCATTAAATCAAGTGGTTTTAATAATCCGTAAAGGCCTGACAAAATACGTAGGTGACTTTGCGCGTAATCAAGTTGCCCGGCAGTTAAGCTGTTTGCATCTAAACCACCATATACATCGCCATTAAAAGCCATCACGGCTTGTTTAGCGTTGTCGGTAGTAAAAGGTTGCGACCACTCACTAAAGCGCGCAGCATTAAGGCCTGCAAGCTTATCGCTAATTTTCATTAAACTGCCAATTTGTGCCGGCGTTAATTCGCGGCACACCGTCATCAACTCTTCGCTGTGCTCAAGTAACTCAGGTTGCGTGAATTTATCAGTGCTTGCTTGGCTCTCGAAATCTAAATTTTTTGCAGGTGAAATAACAGTGATCATAGTTAGCTATTGACTTGGAAATTATTTAATGTCAATTTCAACATTAAATGAAACGAAAAGCACGTTTTGTTTATATCAATTAGTTAGAATTGATTGGTATGATACCTACCTTATTCGCACAGCAAATTATGCTATGCACCTTCGTTCTTCACTGATACGGACATAAGACCTATTAAGCGCTGTCACAGTGCTGCAGTATAAGGTAGTTACAGTAGATTTTCTTTTAACTTGCTTGGAATGAGGAAAGCAAATGACTTCAGCTCTACAAAGGCTCAAACAACATTCATCTATCGTGGCCGACACTGGTGATATTGAAGCGATTAAAAAACACCAACCGGAAGATGCAACAACTAACCCTTCATTGCTATTAAAAGCCAGTGAAATTGAAGCCTATAAGCCGTATTTAGATAAAGCGTGGAGTTATGCTAAAGAAACCGAGCAAGACGCTGCTAAACAATTAGAACTAGCCTGTGACTACTTTGCTGTATTACTAGGTAAAGAGATCAGTGACATTGTGCCGGGTTATATTTCAACAGAAGTTGATGCGCGTTTATCATTTGATACTCAAGCAACAATTGCTAAAGCACACACATTACTAAGCCTTTATGAAAAAGAAGGTGTGAGCAAAGATAAAATCTTAATCAAAGTTGCCTCAACGTGGGAAGGTATTAAAGCCGCAGAGCAACTTGAAAAAGAAGGTACTAAGTGTAACTTAACGCTGCTATTTAGTGATGCTCAAGCCCGTGCTTGTGCAGATGCTAACGTATTTTTGATTTCACCATTTGTTGGCCGTATTTTAGATTGGCACGTTGCTAACGGCTTAGAAAAACCAACTGATCCATTACAAGATCCAGGCGTGCAATCAGTACGCAGTATTTTTGAATTTTATAAGCGTCATGATTATAAAACGGTTGTTATGGGCGCAAGTTTCCGTAACACAGGTGAAATCATCGCACTAACTGGTTGCGATAAACTAACCATCAGTCCTAACCTTTTAGAAGAGCTAGGCAACCTTGAAGGTGCACAGGAGTATTTACTTGAAAGTGATATTGCTAAAGAGCCTAAACCTGCACCACTAACTGAAGCTCAGTTCCGTTGGTTACATAATCAAGATGCCATGGCGACAGAAAAACTAGCTGAAGGTATTCGTTCTTTTGCTGATGCACAAGAGCAACTAGAAGCACGTTTTAAAGCAATGTAATCGCTTTTATCGTTTAAATTAAACGTCGCATTTGCGGCGTTTTTTTATGCCTGAAAATAGTCTCTATTCATTAATTTATCACTTACCTGTAACATAAATGTCACTTTTTTATTCTATTTTAGTGTGGCCTGTGGTATAGGTATTTTCGAGGTTCAAAAAATTCAATAGGAGAAGTTCATGGATAGCCTAGACGATATTTTAGAGATATTAGAAGGTCCTGATACAACAAGAAAGACCTCTCAGAAAAATAAAAAGAGAAAATGGCGCGAAATCGAAGCTTTAAAAGACAAGCAACGTTTACGTAAAGAACTACAGGAACTAGACTTTTTTACAGACAATATTGCGATTGATGAATTAGATTTTTAATTTCGCAATAGCTACTAACCAACTAAAAGGCCCTTACCGATAAAGTAAGGGCCTTTGTTTTTATCAGTTAACGTATATTCTGCGCAGAATAATAACCCCCGCCTACATCCGTAGCAGCGATTTTACATCGCGACAAGCTTAACATTCTGCGCGGGATAAACTCGCACCTACAATTCCTAAACTTGCCAATCGATCGCTGTTTGCCCTTGCTGTGTTAATAACTGATTGGTAGCGGAAAAATGCTGGCAACCAAAGAAGCCACGATGCGCAGACAACGGCGATGGATGCGGGCCATTTAAAATATGGTGACGCGTACTATCAATGCCTTTACCTTTCTTTTGTGCGTGAGCACCCCATAAAATAAATACCACACCTTCACAGTGTTGATTAATATGGGCAATAACCTTATCGGTAAACTGCTCCCAACCTAAGTGTTTATGAGAATGGGCTTGGCCTTGCTCAACAGTCAGTACGGTATTAAGTAAAAACACCCCTTGCTCTGCCCAGCGTTGTAAATAACCGTGCGTAGGCACGCGAAAACCATCGATATCTGTAGCCAGCTCTTTATAGATATTTTTTAATGAGGGGGGAAGTTTACCAACCTCTGGTAATACCGAAAAACACAAACCATGTGCTTGTCCTTCGCCGTGGTAAGGATCTTGTCCTAAAATAACCACTTTTATATTACTTAACGGTGTTGCATCAAATGCACTAAATACATACTGCTCTGGCGGATATACAGCAATACCTTCGCTGCGCTTTTGAGCAACTGTATCCAACGTCTGCTGCATATAAGTTTTTGCACATTCGGTTTTTAAAAAGTCTTGCCAATCACTCATTGTGGTTCCTTAATTGCAACGCGTGAATCATCTATTTTAGTACACATATCAGCAAGACCATCCAACATACGCGTGGTAAAGCGGTGTAGTAAATCAGCATTGACGCTAATAAACTGATGGTGCTTTACCGCGGGTACTTCGGGCCATTGTGTCCAATCAATCACAGTTTGCTGCGCTTGTGACTTTTCATTAGGCAATATAATGATCTCTGGTTTTGCCACGATCACATTTTCAATACTTATCAGAGGGTAATCAGTTCGGCTGCTAGCAAATACATTACGACCTTGGCAAATTTCGATTAACTGATTGATCCAGGTATTTTTACCCACCGTCATCATCGGTTCTGCCCATAGCTGGTAAAATACCGCGACCTTACTTTTACCTTGCTGCTTGGCTTTGATTACAGCAATTTTTTGCTCAAATTCAAGTGCGGCTTGCTCGGCTGATTGCTCACGTCCAGTAAGCTCACCTAAACGGCGCAGTTCATTGGGTACTTTATCTACTTCACTGGCGTCACTGTAAATTATATCAATACCAAAACTTTTAATACGTGCTAAATCCTCAGCTTTGCTACCCGTTTTCCATGCTAAAACTAAATCAGGTTTGAGGGCCAGTAGCTTTTCTATTTGAATACCTTGGTGACCACCGATACGTGGGATATCATTGGCCGCAGCAGGGAAATCAGCATATTCCACGGTTCCCACGATTTGCTCACCAGCGCCGATGGTATACAGGTTTTCAACAATATGCGGGGCCAAGGCGATAATTCTTAATTGCTGCTTGTTAGGATCAGCCACGAGCTTAAAGCAGCACAGAGCCAGCGATAAAACGAGTACAAGCCTAAGCGTAGCCATTAATAATCAAATCCTATTTGCGCTTTAACACCAGCATCAAATGCATGCTTAACATTGCGCACTTCACTAACAGTATCAGCTAAGTCAGTTAACTTGCGGTGCGCACCACGGCCAGTAATAATTAAAGATTGCATTGGCGGACGATTAGCGATCACTTCGAGTGCTTCGTCTAAATCAATGTAGCCGTAGGTGATCATATAAGTAATTTCATCAAGTAATACTAAATTAATTGATTCGTCAGCCAACATACGTTTTGCTTCTTGCCAAGTCGCTTGCGCCGCTGCGGTATCTGATTCTTTATTTTGCGTCTCCCAGGTAAAACCAGTGTTCATAATGGCAAATTCAACCCCTGCGCCTTGCAATACATTACGCTCACCACACGGCCAAGTACCTTTAATAAACTGGCACACAGCAGCTTTCATGCCATGGCCTACACAACGTGTTACCGTGCCAAACCCTGAGGTTGATTTACCTTTACCGTTACCGGTGATCACCTGAAAAACACCTTTCTCAGTTTGTGCTGCGGCTATACGCTCATCAACTTTATCTTTTACTTTTTGTTGGCGTTGTTGGTGCTTGTCGTTATGTGTGTCGCTCATGATTAACTCCTTCCCAGTTTTGGTAAATTTGCGTTATTTTGTCTAAATCTAAATGTTCTTTACACATCGTGGCTAAGCGCGTTAATTGCTGCTCGCGATGTGTGTCTATATCTATTAATTGGGTAATACCACTATTTGGCAATACCCAATCCAGTATTAGTTGCGTAGCTGCACTGCTATCAAATAAGCCATGTAAGTAAGTACCTGCTATACAATCATCATCTGATATAAAGCCATCTTGCCTAACATGCTGTGGATGCTGAGTAAATTGTAAAAAAGGCTTTTTAAATGCTGGGCCAGCGCTGCAACCAGCGTGTATTTCATAGCCTGCGACTTTTGCTTGTTGACCGCCAAGATGGATCACACCAGCAGCTTGAGTTAGTACTTTATGCTGCCCTAAGTGAGTGGCAAAATCAGCAAGCCCTAAAGCTTTACAGTGTGTTTTACTTGATTCCACACCCTCAGGGTCATAAATATCTGTGCCGAGCATTTGCAAACCTCCGCAAATACCTAATAACTTACCGCCATAACGCAAGTGACGCTGAATCTGCTCGCCCCAGCCTTCATTGTTTAAAAAGGCTAAATCATTAATAACATTTTTACTGCCAGGAATGATGATCAGATCAACGTGTGGAATTGCTTGAGTATGGCGAATGTAATTAATGTCAATTTGCGGGTTTAAACGCAGCGCATCAAAATCAGTGTGGTTACTAATATGAGGAAGTAGCAATACTGCGATTTTTATTTTTGCTTGGCTTACTTGATTATCTATCGCTACCGCGTCTTCAGCATCGAGGGCGAGATCATGTAAATACGGCAACACCCCTAACACTGGTTTACCTGTGTACTCTTCAAGCCAATCAAGGCCACCTTGCAATAAGCCTATATCGCCACGAAAACGGTTGATCACAAAGCCTTTTACTCGTGCTTGTTCTGACTCGCTTAATAGCGCAAGAGTACCGACCAAATGCGCAAACACACCGCCTTTATCTATATCTGCAATAATGATCACGGGGCAATCAACCGCTTCGGCGTAACCCATATTAGCAATATCACCCGCACGTAGATTAATTTCAGCCGGGCTGCCCGCCCCTTCAACTACCAGTAGCTCAAACTCTTCGCTTAAACGCTGTTGCGAAGCCAGTACCGCATCCATCGCGACTTTTTTATAATCATGATAAGCACCTGCTTCCATATTACTAATGGCTTTACCGTGAATTATCACTTGAGCGCCAGTATCACTATTGGGCTTGAGTAAAATGGGGTTAAAATCAACCCGTGGCGCCACTTTAGCTGCAATCGCCTGTAGTGCTTGCGCACGACCTATTTCGCCGCCATCTTCTGTTACAGCGCTGTTTAAGGCCATATTTTGTGGTTTGAATGGAGCAACTTTGATCCCGCGTTCAACAAATACCCGGCACAATGCTGCAACTAAAGTACTTTTCCCTGCATCAGAAGTCGTACCTTGTACCATTAATGTTTTCATCATGACTGCCCTTTCAGTGTTAAGGCAAGACCTGCCATTATAAATTCAACTCGCGCAGCTTTTGCGGCAATGGCTTGATGTAACCAGCCTGATTCATCTACAAACCGGCGGCTTAGCTCACCCAGAGGCACAATACCGTGGCCAACTTCGTTACTGACAAAAATCACTTGCCCCGGTAAATTTTCAAGGGTATTTAGTAGTGCTGATTTCTGTTCATCCCAACAATCACTTGTGGCGTGACATAAACAGTTACTTAACCATAAGGTTAAGCAATCAACTAAAATACAGTTATCTTTGCTGCTGTGTGTTTGTAACGCTTCAGCCAATGCAATTGGCTCCTCAACTAACGGCCAATCGACAGGGCGCTGTTGTTGATGATGGACTATACGATCTTGCATTTCAGTATCGTGGGCTTGCGCCGTTGCGAGGTAAATAACGCTTTTATTGCTTTGCTGTGCAAGCTGTTCAGCAAAGCGGCTTTTTCCACTGCGTGCGCCGCCTAAAATAAATGTGTGGTTAGCGTTCATAATATACTCACGAAAGTTAAGTAAATGGCAATTTCACTTAGCTGCTGCGCCGCACCTAAACAATCGCCAGTGTAACCACCTAACTGCTGTTTAAACCAGCGGATCAAAATGACTCTTAGGATCAGTAATACTGCTACAAGAATGAATACGGTTTGCCATAACAATACACCAACAGCAATCAAGCTAACCAGTAAAGTAGCGGCGGTTACAAGTAACGTAACTAAACTAGTGACCGATAGGTGCATAGCAAGCGGCTTTACTTTTGAAGTCGCATCCTCACTTACATACTCCATCCCTATGATTAAACTGGTTGCCACTACTCGGCTTACACATTGCCCGATAACAACTGCACTCAATACAGTAATCAATGACTCACTAAGAAAGAGTAGGCTTTGAAATTTAACCAGCAGCATAATAAATAATGCCGCTGCACCATAAGTACCAAGACGACTGTCTTTCATAATGGCAAGCTTTTGCGACACCTGCCAACCACCGCCAAAACCATCCCATACATCGGCCCAGCCATCTTCATGAAATGCGCCTGTTAATAACAACCCGACCGCCATCATTAGTAATACACTTATTGATGCTGGTAACAGTAATTGAAAAATGCCGTAGCTGAGTGCTAATAATCCACCAAGCAGTAAACCCACTAAAGCAAAATAGCGACTTGCTTGATTTAAATGAGCACCGCTTACATTAAAGCGCAACTGCACCGGTAGCCGGGTTAAAAAGCTAATTGCTAATAACAGTAACTGCCATTGCGTTACTTTATTTGCCTCTAGGTTAGGCATTAACTGACAACCTGCTCAACACCAGCATCAGCAAAACTAGCCATCTGATTATAAAAACCAAGTGCGGCTTGCAATAATGGTAAACTTAACGCAGCGCCAGTGCCTTCACCCAAGCGTAAATCAAGTTGCAGCAGTGGCTTAACATCGAGTGCGTTTAACATCAGTCGATGGCCTTGCTCATTTGAGCAATGTGCAAAAATTAAATAATCTTTCACTGCTGGGTTAATATTAATTGCGGCCATTGCCGCAGCACTACAAATAAAGCCATCAACTACTGCAGCCATGCCTTGCTCAGCCGCAGCCAACATAGCTCCCGTAATATGCACAATTTCAAAGCCACCTAACGCTGCAAGTAGTGAAATAGGATCTGCTAAATGTAACTGATGCAATACCAGCGCTTGCTCTACAACTGTTATTTTACGCGTAACAATATCATCACTAACACCCGTGCCTTTGCCAACACACTGCTGTGCAGGTAAATTCAGCATAGCTGCCATAATCGCTGCTGCACTAGTGGTATTACCTATGCCCATTTCGCCAAAGGCAATTGTATTACAACCACTATGACTGAGCTGCTGCACCAGCTGTTTAGCATTATTAAAGCCTTGCTGTACCTGCGCGGTATTCATTGCCATGTCTGTATTAAGTGGCTTTGTTATACTTCCTAGACGGCAATTATGGACACTTGGCGCTGTGACTGGATGCAAAATACCACAATCAATCACTTCTAATTGCCAACCTAACTGTTGGCAAAAGACATTAATAGCGGCACCACCGCTGACAAAATTAGCTACCATTTGTGAGGTGACATCACTGGGCGCTATCGATACCCCTTGTGCAGCAACACCATGATCTCCTGCAAATACCAGCAAAGTAGGCTTATTGATTGCAGGTGCAAAGGTTTTAAAAGCATCTTCGCTTGCCACTTTTTGGCTAAACAAAGTAACCAGTTGTATTGCACATTGCTCTAACTGTCCAAGTGCACCAAGCGGTTTAGTTTTTTGGTTAATCTTATCAATGATGAGGTGACCAAATTGATTAGTTACTGTGGGTATATTAAACATCTGACTAACTCTCTCGCTTGCGAAAATAAAGTAACGATAAAAAGAAAATACTGCCTATTGCAGAAGTAATAACACCGATTGGCAATTCTTGATTTGCAAGTAAAACACGCGATAGCACATCAACCCACACCATAAATATACCGCCAACTAAAGCCGTCATGATCAAACCAGTAATAGTGCCTTGCGACACAAAAAACCGTACTATATGCGGGATCATCAAACCAACAAAACCAATACCACCACACATCGCCACTAACACTGCAGTGATCAATGAGCTCAATACCAACATTAATAACCGAAACCGCTGTACCGGTATTCCTAAAGTTGCAGCACTTTCATCACCTAGTAACATTGCATTTAGTTGCCGACGAAAACCCATCATCAGCACTGTGCAACTAATAATAACTAAAGCGGGTAACCATAACGTTGACCATTGTGCGCGAGCAAAGCTGCCTAGCGTCCAAAATAAAATAGCCGTGATCGCCTGTGGATCACTAAAATACAAAAGTAAGCTGGTAAAGGCACTGAATAAAAAGGATAAAGCGACCCCAGCCAAGAGCATACTTTCAACTTGTCCGCGACCAGCTCGTCCGGCAATAAAAACCAGTAATAACATAGTCAATAAACTACCAACAAATGCCGCGGCCGACATTGTTATTCCCGCGCTGACTCCTGTTAGTGTCATAAAACATACCACACCAAATGAGGCTCCCGATGAAATACCAAATAAGTAAGGATCGGCTAACGGGTTACGGGTTACGGTTTGTAAAATTAAACCAGCGATAGCTAGACCAGAGCCAGCTAAAAACGCCAACAATGTTCGTGGCATTCGCAGTTGCCATATGATCCGCGCTATAAAGGAGTCATCTCCCTGACCTATAATACTGTGGTATACATCAATGAATTTACTGGGCGCAGCACCAAAGCTAAGTGCTATAAAAATGCTCGACAAGGCAAAGAATAACGCCACGCTGACTGCAAAATAATTATTTTTTTGCATCAACGCCACCACCTTGATAACCGTAAAAATAGGTAATACGCGGAATGACCTTATTTAATTGTTTACTCTGTGGATGCGCCGAGACTTCGGCACAGACACCAAATACTTCGCTAAGCATTTCTTCCGTGATGACGTATTCTGGGCTACCCGCTGCAACTAACTTACCTTGCTTTATCACCAGTAGTTCATCACACATACTTGCTGCAAGATTAAGATCATGGAACGACGCTAATACCGTTACATTTAGCGATTTAGCCAACTCCATTAATTGAATTTGATATTTAATATCTAAGTGGCTGGTAGGCTCGTCCATAATTAATAATTGAGGGCTTTGTACAATTGAACGTGCTATCAATGCGCGTTGCTTCTCGCCACCGGAAAGGGAATCAAACGATTGCTGTAAATGATGGCTCAAGCCAACTTGCTCAATCGCCTGAAAAATAATTTGTTGATCATTTTTAGTTGTCGAACTAAATAAGCTTTTATGCGGCGTAAGGCCAAGACTCACTACATCAAAAAGCGATAGGTTAAATTGCGAAGGTGTTTCTTGCAGCACCACAGCAACCTGCTTGGCATATTCATCCGCACTTAGCTGCCAAATATTTTTCCCTGCAAATATAACCTCACCGCACACTGGTTTAGTGTAACGGTATAAACAACGCAATAAACTTGATTTACCTGCGCCATTAGGCCCTAACAAACCGATAAACTGGCCTGGTTTTATTGCAAAATTAATATCGTGCAAAATGGCGGTATTTGCCACCGACCACGATAAATTAGCTACTTCAAGTAAAGGGGGATCAATTACTGCTGGTATTTGCAATGTGTTATCTCTCTAGCAATAGCTAAACCCAATACACTACAAACCATTATGATCATGGTGATAATAGAAGAGTTAGCCCGCTCAATAGGTAATAAATTAACGTATTTTGTATCTGACTTATCGCGCTTGCGACTTACAGTTGCGGGAACAGTTGAGGAGTTACACCCCATTCCAAAATACATAAGGCTCTATTATGGGCGGGTGAGTAAATATTTCAATTAATATCTTTCTAGACGGCTAAAAATAGTCTTTTAAAACACAATTCTGGGCCATGCTTTATCGCTATCATCTATGTAAATATCAATACAAATAAGCTTCCCATAACCGATTGAAAATATGTTTTGCTGATTCGACTCTTTTGGTAACTGACAAATAATACCTAATAGTTGCTTGATCACTCCGGCATGCGTTAAAACTAATTGTGCTTGAGTACGATTACTTGCAATATCAATTAGTAACGTTTGCCACCACGTTGCTATTCGCTGATAAAAATCCCTCATACTTTCGCCATGAGGGGGGGTTACTTGCCAAGGGCTTTGCCAGAAATCGGCAAGACTAGGAGAATCTGTCTGTTGCCACAAATCATCATATTTACAGCCATCCCAATCACCAAAATTAAACTCTCGGAGCTGATCGGTCAGAAAAAGTGGTATTTTCTTGGCATGGCTAAAAGATCTGGCAAATTCGCTACAACGTTTCAAAGTCGAACTTTGTACAAGCTCAATATTAGTTAGTTCATTGCATGCTTGATGTAATTGCGCACGGCCAAGTTCACTGAGTAAAAAATCTGTATGTCCGGCCAAGACTCCTTGATCAATCAATTCGCCATGGCGTAATAAGTAAACGCGACTAGAAAATGGCGGCATAAAGCCCTCTTACATTAAAGAAAAGTACTTTTAACAATAGCATAATGATCATCCTAAACGGATTAAGCGCACATCAAAATGTAGAACGGCATTAGCTCCTATTTTCCCACCATTCCCCTTGCGCCCCCACGCCAGCTCTGCAGGAATTACAAATTCATAGCGAGAACCAACCGACATCAATAAAATACCTTCTCGTAATCCTTCGATTGCCTCATCTAAGGTAAATACTTCAGGCATTCCAGCTTTATAACTATCAGCTATTACGCTGCCATCAGCAAGCATAATACGCTGATTGATGACCACGGTATCTGTGTCAGTTACTCGCTCACCAGAGATCTCATCTATTACTTTATACATCAAACCAGAAGCACACAGTTGAGTATCAGCATGATTACTAAATTTAACTATGAAGCTTTCACTATTTTTACGATTGAGTCCTGATGAACCTTTTGATTTAGTTGTTTTTTTACGTGCCATGAAGCCCCACCATTTGTATGATAAATATAATAATCTTATCGCATAGGTAGAGGCCTAAACGCAAGTTTTATGGTGAGTTTGCGAGTTTTTCAAAACAATAAAATGATCTTATACCAATCGTGTTAAGTTACTGACCATTTATAGCGACAGATAAATGCAGTGATAACAAGGCATAAATTTTGACATATAGTTGTTCTACATGAAAAATTTATAACGCAGTTAGCGCTTTATTTAGCTCGCTAGAATGGTTAAATATTTAAGTCGATTGGTATTATACGTATAAGAGTAAATGATTGGCGCTGCCTTTGCCCGCCAACATAATCCTTGCTAACTCACTGCTAAATCACTTTCCTGCAAACGTAAAAAAGCCCGACTATTGCTAGTCTGGCTTTCTTTAATTAGATCCTGGCAATGTCCTACTTTCACATAGCAAATGCTACACTATCATCGGCGCTGTTTCGTTTCACTACTGAGTTCGGCATGGAGTCAGGTGGGTCCAAAACGCTATTATTACCAAGAAAATTCTTTTCAATTTTCTTATTTTAATTATTAAGTTTTAAGTCCTTCGACTAAATTTGGAGCCTGGCAATGTCCTACTTTCACATAGCAAATGCTACACTATCATCGGCGCTGTTTCGTTTCACTACTGAGTTCGGCATGGGGTCAGGTGGGTCCAAAACGCTATTGTTACCAAGCAAATTTGGTGTTAATCGCGTTAGCAATTAACTAAAATTTGGAATTCTGATAATAAAGTTTTCAGTAAATCTACTTTAGTCTATTAACTTCTTGCGCTATCAACTATCACATAAAACGCGTTTGGCGTTGTATGGTTAAGCCTCACGGGTAATTAGTAC